>JABDJO010000072.1 GCA_013002465.1 Silicimonas sp.
GACCGCGCCGGCGCATGACGGGGCTTCGCTGATGTCGGACAGTAAAGTCGTCGGAACAATCACTTCGGGCGACTGGGGCCACAGGGTCGGTCTGAACCTTGCCTACGGCTTCGTCGATCCCGCGCAATCGGCCACGGGCAGCGAGATGGAACTGGACCTTTGCGGCACCATCGTGAAGGCCACGGTCATCGGCAGCTCGCCCTATGATCCGGACTTTCAGCGGATGCGTGCCTAAAAAAGTGGCAATTCAAGGTCGTATGATGAGGTAACGGGGTTGAATGTCATTACGAGTTGTGGATGTGTGTTTCAGGGACCAAAAAAGCAATGAAATTGCGGGAAGTGTCCTGCGAAAAACGCCGGAGAAACATTCGGCAAGAAAGGTGAAACTTCGCCAAATACGCTCGGAACTACGCGACAATGTCTGTCGTAAGGGCACCAACAAGGAGAGACCAATGAAAACGCTTACAATTACGGCCGCAGGCTCGGCCATGCTGATGGCGTCGACTGCAATGGCGGCCGACATCGTCATCGGTGTGCCGAACTGGGCGTCGGTGAACGCCACCGCCCATGTGCTTGAGGTGGTTATCGAAGAGAACCTCGGCCTCGACGTCGAACTGCAAAACGGCACGAACCCCATTGTCTTTGAAGCCATGGACAAAGGGTCGATGCATGTGCACCCGGAAGTCTGGATGCCGAACCAGCAGAACCTGCACGACACCTATGTCAAAACAAATGGCACGGTCGTCATGAACCAGAACCCGGTCCAAGCCGAGCAGGGCATGTGCGTGCCGGCGGCAATCGCCGAAGAGTATGACATCAAATCCATCGATGACCTGAGCGATCCGGACAAGATGGCGATCTTCGACACCGATGGCGACGGCACCCCAGAGGTGTGGATCGGCGCCCCGGGTTGGGCCTCGACGGTTATCGAAAAGATCCGCGCAAAGTCCTATGGCTACGATCAGATCTTCGAACTGACCGAGTATGAAGAGACGATCGCCTATGCAAACCTGGCGAACGCCGCGCAAGCAGGCGAGCCCTGGATCGGGTTCTGCTATAGCCCGCACTACATCTTCGTGACACAGGACCTTCACGTTCTCGAAGAGCCGGCGCACGATCCGGCGACCTGGACCATCGTTCAGCCGACGGACGATCCCGATTGGCTTGCCAAGTCCGAAGCTTCGACAGCTTGGAACGGCGCGACGCTTCACCTGCACTATGCGAAATCGCTCGAAGAGGATTTCCCGGAAGTCGCAGCACTGTTCGCGAACTTCCAGATGGATGGCGACGCGCTGAGCGCCATGGGCAAGGCACTGGCCGTTGATGGACAGGAAGCTGCCGACTTTGCGGCAGAATGGGTCGCCGCAAATGAAGACAAGATCATTGGCTGGCTGACCAACTAAATCCCAGAACTCTGGGCCGCCGCGGCATTGTCGCGGCGGCCACCAACCTGAAGGGGGGATGGGATGAGCGAAACCGTCGTCAAAGTAACGGACGTCTGGAAAATCTTTGGCACGCGCGCTGAAGAGGCCATGGCAGCGGTCAAAAGCCAAGGCATCGGAAAGCCGGAAGTTCTTTCAGAATTTCAATGCGTTGTGGGCGTTCAGAACGCCAATTTCGAAGTCGCCCGGGGCGAAATTTTCTGCATCATGGGGTTGTCCGGTTCAGGCAAGTCAACGCTTGTGCGGCACATCAACCGGCTGATCGAACCCACTGCTGGCAAGATCGAGATCCTTGGGCAGGATGTCTCGACCATCAGCGAAAGCGAACTTCGCCGCATCCGCGCGCAGCAGATCGGCATGGTGTTCCAGCACATGGCGCTGATGCCGCACAGATCGGTGCGCGACAACGTTGCCTATCCTCTCGAAATCCGGAAGATTTCCAAATCCAAACGCTGGGCCGTATCCGACCACGCGCTTGGGCTTGTCGATCTGACCGGCTACGAAGACCGCCTTCCCCGCGAGCTTTCGGGGGGCATGCAGCAACGCGTCGGGATCGCCCGCGCGCTGGCATCGGACCCGGAAATTCTATTGATGGACGAACCCTTTTCGGCGCTTGACCCGTTGATCCGGCTGCAATTGCAGGATCAGTTCAAGGCGCTGGTCGCGCAGCTCAGAAAGACAACGCTTTTCATCACCCATGACCTTGATGAAGCGATCCGCATCGGACACCGCATCGCGATCATGAAAGACGGGGTCATCGTGCAGATCGGGACGCCGGAACAGATCGTGATGGAACCCGCCGACGACTATGTACGCGAGTTCGTACAGGGCATTTCCAAGCTCAAGCTGGTGAAGGCCCATTCGATCATGAAGCCGCTTGAAACCCACTCTGGCACGCTGGACGGCGCACCGCGCGCCGATCATGGCGCGGATCTGGACCAACTGATCGATCTGGCGGTTGAAACCGACCAGCCCGTGGTCATCACCGAAGGCGGGGTCGATGTCGGCATCGTCACCAAGCCGTGCCTGCTGCGCGGCATCCAGGGGGGCAAAGATGAGTGACGTCGCCACAGAACTGAAGGTTACCGCCGCCTCGGATATCGAGATCGACCGCGAAACGCTGGACAACTCGATCAAAGAGTTCGCCGGCCCGAACGGCAATTACTATGTCGAGACCTTCCACAAGATCCACGACAACACGAGCTTCATCCCGAAAACATTCAATCTTTGGGCTGCCGTTCTGGGTCCGCTCTGGGCCTCGAGCCGGGCGATCTGGGGCATGTTCTGGGCCTTCCTGATCCTCGAGATCATTGCCTGGGTGCAGATCGGGCGTGGCCTTTGGGGCACGCCGGGTTCCGAGTTTCTTGAGCGCGCGGCCTCGCAGGCCGAAACCATGCAACGTCGCCTCGATCAGGCGGCGGCCGCGACCGAACAGGCCGATATCGACCGGTTCACCAAGCTTGCGGAAAACATGCAGCGCGCGATCGACACCAACATGGAACGGGTCGAGCAGGCACAGGCCGAAGCCACGGGCATCATGATCACCGGCCTTATCATGCTGTTGATCTTCAAGCTAATTCAGGGCGTTTACGCAAATAACGTCTATGAAAAGCAGTATTCGCGTTGGCGGATCGATCCCGAAACCACGGAAAGCGGCCGGTCGAACCGCAACGCCGTTCTGGGTGCTGTACTGACCGTCGCAATTGCGCCGCTGGTGGTTTACAGGTTCACCGTCAACGCCTCGATGGAATTGCTGGAAGCCTTCCCGGAACAGCAGATTTCCACCTATTTCCTTGGTGAAGGGAACGGGACGCTCTTTGGGGCAGTCGCCTCGTGGATGGAGGCGCGTATCGACGCCGCCGCGCTTGCCGGTGATGACGTGTTCGACGGCATCGTGTCGGGCGTGCGGACGGTTCTTGACGGGCTGACGGTTGCGCTGAACGGGTCGCCCTGGCCCGTGGTCATGCTTGTCATCGCGGTCACCGCATGGCGTGCGGCGGGGCCGCGTGTCGCGATCTTCACGGTTGCCGCAATGGCCTATACAGCCCTGCTTGGCTATTGGGCACTGGCGATGGAAACCGTCGCTCTTGTCGGCGCGGCGGTGCTTCTCTGTGTTGCCATCGGCATTCCCCTCGGCATCTGGTTCGGCAAGTCCAGACGCGCCTATCGCATGGCCGAGCCGGTGCTTGACCTGATGCAGACGCTGCCGGCCTTCGTGTACCTGATCCCGATCATCGCCTTTTTCGGAACCGGGAACCCGCCGGGAATTCTGGCCACGATCATCTTCGGCATGCCGCCAGTGATCCGCCTGACCGCGCTTGGCATGCGCGGTGTCCCCGAAAGCATCAAAGAGGCCGCGGTCGCCTTTGGCGCGTCGCGCTGGCAGCTTCTGAAGGATGTCGAGATCCCGCTGGCGCTGCCGTCCATCATGACCGGCGTGAACCAGACCATCCTCATGTGCCTGTCGATGGTGGTGATCATTTCGCTGATCGGCGGCGGTGGTCTTGGTCAGGAAATCCTAGAAGCGCTGCAATTCGCGGCCAAGGGGCCGGGCCTTCTGGGCGGCTTTGCGATCCTCTTCCTTGCGATGGTCATGGACCGGATCGTACAGGGCGCCTTCCGACGCAAGGACCAGCAAGACTAAGTCAAAGGCCCGGAGCGCGCGCTTCGGGCCTGTTTATCGGGAGAACGCGCTTTGACCGATCCCTACCAGAAATCGATGATGGAAAACCTCTACTGGTGGGGCATTCCCACCTTGTTCAGGTGCCCGCATGAGGGACCCGAAGGGCAGGATATCGCACTTGTCGGCGTCCCCCACTCGACCGGCAACGGGACCACGGAACGCGACCAGCATCTTGGCCCGCGTGCCCTGCGCAACGTGTCGGCCGTGGGGCGACGGATGCACAGCGGATTTCAACTCGATCCATGGAGCGCCGCCCGAATCGTGGATGTCGGTGACGTACCGTTCCCCCGTGCCAATGACAACGAGGCCTGCATCGCGCAAATCACCGAGTTCTTCGGGGAGATCGACAGCGCCGGCGCACGCCCGTTTTCCGTGGGCGGCGACCATTCTATCACCGGTGGGATCTTGCAGGCCATTGGCGGCGGCAGCCTTGCGAATGGCGAGCCTGTGAGCCTGCTTCATCTGGACGCGCACACGGATGTCTTCACCAAGGTCGATCACTTTCTTGGCGCAAAAAAGTCCGCGGCGCATTGGGGGGCCTATCTGGCGGATCAGGGAAAGGTGGACCCGACCCGATCCATGCAAATCGGCCTGCGGGGGCATGCTCGCACGCTGGATTGGCTGCAACCGTCCTACGACTACGGGTACAACGTGGTCACGATGAAGGACTTTCGCCGTCGCGGCCTGCAAGACGTGATCGAGCAAGCCAAAGAGGTCATCGGCAACCGCCCCGTATACATAACCTTCGATCTCGATTGCCTTGACCCGACCATCGCGCCGGGGGTGTCGAATATCGAACCCGGTGAAAAAGGGTTCGATATCGACGAGGCCGTGGCCCTGCTGCACTCGGTGCGGGGGCTCAACATCATCGGCGGCGACATCGTTTGCATGATGCCGACCAAGGACAGCCCAAATCAGATCACCGCGTTGACGGCGATGGCCGTCATGTTCGAGATGGTATCAATGACGGCGGAAAACGTGGCGAGAGGTGGCAGGTCATGACGGCATCGGGCGATCCCTTCTTTCAGCCGGTATCCGGCATCGACCTTCCCCGCTTTGCCGGTGTGCCGACATTCATGCGCCTGCCTAGCCTGACGCCGGACGCTCCGCGCTACGGCGATGTGCAGATGGGGCTGGTCGGTGTGCCATGGGACGGCGGCACGACGAACCGACCCGGCCCGCGCCATGGCCCGCGTCAGTTGCGCGACTATTCGACGATGATCCGCGCGATGAACCCGGTGACCGGGAT
>JABDJO010000108.1 GCA_013002465.1 Silicimonas sp.
CTTCTGGATGCCGGCCGAGCCACGATATGCGGCGAGGAAAGTGCCGGAACCGGGTCGGACCATGTGCGCGAAAAAGACGGGCTTTGGGCGGTTTTGCTGTGGCTGAACATTCTTGCGGTGCGGCAGCAATCCGTGGCCGACATCCTTGCCGATCACTGGCGCACCTATGGTCGCAATTACTATTCCCGCCACGATTTCGAGGCTATTCCGATCGAGGCCGCCAATGCGCTGGTGTCGGCGTTGCGCGACAGTCTGGGCGCGTTGAAGGGGCAAACTTTCGCCGGGCTTGCCATCGCCGATGCCGACGAGTTTTCCTATGAAGATCCGATTGATGGCTCGCTCAGCACCCACCAGGGCCTTCGGGTCTGGTTTGAAGGTGGTGCCCGCGCGGTTTTAAGGCTGTCGGGCACGGGAACCGAAGGCGCGACCTTGCGTATCTATTACGAACAATATGCCGCGCCGGATGCCGATCACGGACTTGATGCCCAAGAGGCGCTTTTGCCTGTAAGGAACGCCACGGTTGCGCTTTGCCGACTGGAAGAATTCACCGGGCGGAACACGCCGGATGTCATGACGTGAGGCCGTTTTGGTGATTGCCCTGATGCGTTGACCCACGGTCCGCTAGCGGGTTTGCAGGTATGACGAGAGTTCCCGTGGCCGGTCGGTCATGATCTGCTTCACGCCAACATCGCGAAGCCGCCCCCAAACCGCATCCGGGTCCGTCAGCGCGCGTCCATCGCACATGTCACAACAATGCACGATATCAAGGGTATAGACCGACAAACCAAGGCTTTCGCCACCGATCTTGCATGCCTGTTGAAGGATATCGAGGCTGGCATACCACACTTCGATCACCGCCTGATCGGCTTCTTTCAATCGCCGCACCAGATCAAGATCGTCCGGCCCCCGAAGAACCACTTTGCCCATGACCATGACGCCATGGCGCGCCTCAAGCGCCTTCAGCCCGGAAATATCTGATGCCTCGGCCAGGTCGATCTTGACCGTCGCCCGCGCGCCTTGGCCCAGACTGGCCACATGGGCTGCAACAGCCTCCACATCCTGGGCGCGCTTGACGTCCAGGTCGGACACTGTGCCTTGCCTGAGGGCGTCAAACGCTTCGGCCAGTTTGGGGACGCGTTCTTCTGTCTTCGTCGCGTCCACCCCACCCGCTCCGCTTTTCAGGCGCAGAGATGCGATGTCGTCGAGGCGCGCGCCATCGGTTGCCATGCCAGCCCCGGCGGTGCGCAGCAAGGTGTCGTCATGCACCACGATGGGTTCACCATTCGCAGATAGCCTCAGATCAATTTCAACGACATCCCAAGCACTTGCGCTACGAATGGCCGCCAGCGAGTTCTCTGGCAGCGGGTTCCAGTCGCCGCGATGAACGGAAATGATCGGTCGGCCACGGTCCCGGCGAAACCAGGCTTTCATGTCCTCAACGCTCATTCCTGGTCAGAGCCTGTGGCCGGTGTCGCGGTCAAAAAGCATCGCGTCGCGCTCGGCGTATTCCAGCCCCATGCGACCCGACGGCAAGGGTTCTTCTGAATCCTGTGTCACGGTCAATTCGTGATCGCCCAACTGGCAGTGGACCAGCCGGATCGCGCCCAGTTCTTCAACGACGCCGATATCGACAGCGATGCCATTGGCGTCGCTCGTCAGGCGCGCACGTTCGGGGCGAAGACCAAAGGTGACGGGGCCGCGGTGGTCAGCGGTGTGGTCCAGCACCGTGCCACCGATGTTCAGCCCGTTTTCCGAAAGATCGCCCGGAATAAGGTTCATGGGCGGTGCCCCGATGAAACTGGCAACAAACGTCGTCGCGGGTGAGCCATAGACTTCGGCCGGAGTTCCGATCTGTTCCACTTGACCGTCGTTCAGCACAACGATCTTGTCGGCCATGGTCATTGCCTCGACCTGGTCGTGGGTGACATAGATCGCAGCGGTATCAAGGCTTTGCTGGAGTTTCTTGATCTCTAATCGCATCTGGTTCCTGAGCTTGGCATCCAGGTTGGACAGGGGCTCGTCAAAGAGGAAAATTGCCGGTTTGCGCACGATTGCGCGGCCCATGGCGACCCGCTGGCGCTGACCACCGGAAAGTTGCGAAGGCTTGCGATCGAGAAATTCGGAGATCTGCAACAGCTTGGCGGCATCATCGACGCGTGAATTGATCTCGGCGTTCGGCGTTTTTCGGTTCTTCAGCCCATAGGCCAGATTCTTTCTGACCGACATATGCGGATAAAGCGCATAATTCTGGAACACCATGGCGATGTTGCGGTCGGCGGGTTCAAGGTCGTTCACAACGCGACCCGCAAGCTCGATCTCGCCCTCAGTGACGGATTCCAGCCCGGCCACCATCCTCAGCAATGTGGACTTGCCGCAACCCGAAGGGCCGACAAAGACGACCAGTTCGCCCTCTTCCACATCGACCGAGACACCTTTCACGGCCTCGGCGCCATTGGGATAGACCTTGCGGGCATTCTTGATCCGAAGAGTTGTCATTTTTCTTGCTCCACGAGACCTTTGATGAACATGCGCTGGAAGATCACGATGACCAGCGCGGGCGGCAGCATGGCCAGAACGGCCATGGCAAGCGCCTCGTTATATTTCGGAATATCGGCACCGATCATAATCTGCATGATCTGTTTGATGCCGCGCACCAGCGTGAAATAGGTTTCGTCCGTCGTCATCAGGGTCGGCCAGAGGTACTGGTTCCATCCGACGACAAACATGATGATGAAGATCGCCGCCATCATGGTTTTCGACAAGGGTATCAGCATATCGACAAAGAACTGCCAGCCCCCCGCCCCGTCGATGCGCGCCGCTTCAAGCAGTTCGTTCGGCACCGATTTGAAGAACTGGCGGAAAAAGAACGTGCCGGTGGCCGAAGCGATTAGCGGCAGAATAAGGCCGGTGTAGCTGTTTAGCAGGCCCAGTTGCTGCACAACCTCATAAGACGGCAGGATGCGCACTTCGAGCGGCAGAAGTAGTGTGAGGAAGATGATCCAGAAACAGAATGTCGCCGCACGGAACCGGAAATAGACGATGGCATAGGCCGCGAGCATCGACACCACGATTTTGCCGAGCGCAAAGAAGATACCAAGAACAAAGCTGTTCTGGGTCATCAACCATCCCGTAACCTCGCCAGTAAAGCCGCCCTGCTGGGTCAGGACCGTTTGATAGGTCTCCATGAACTGCCCGCCCCAACCCAACTGCATGCCTTCCTTGTGGATCAGCACGTGGTCGAAGGTGGATGTGGTGAAGGCCACGATCAGAGGACCCATCATCAGGAACACGCCCACCCACAAGACGATGTGGTCATAAACCCGCACCCCGCCGAAGCTTTTGCGCGACAGCGCGGCCTTGGCGCGGGGGACATCGGTTTCTATTTCGGTCGTCGCCATGTCGCCCCCCTAATTGTAGTGCACGCGCCGCTCGATCAGGCGGAACTGCACGATGGTCAGCGCCAGAACGATCAGCATCAGGATCACGGATTGGGCCGAGGACCCACCCAGATCGTTGCCACGAAAGCCGTCACGATAAACCTTGTAGACCAGCGTGACCGGCGAGTTTCCGGGCTGGTCCTTCACGATCAGGTCGATGGTGCCGAAAGTTTCGAACATCGCATAGGTGATGTTCAGGATCAGAAGAAAGAACGAGGTCGGCGCCAGAAGCGGAAAGGTGATCGTCCAGAAGCGCCGGAACTCCGAGCGGCAGTCGATCGACGCGGCCTCTTTTACCGAGGACGGGATCGACTGTAGGCCGGAGAGGAAAAAGATGAAGTTGTAGGGTATCTGTTTCCAGGTCGCGACGATGATCATCGCAGTGCCGGTATCCCAATAGTTGACGCCGATCCGCATGTCCCAGCCAAAGAGTGCGGCGAAATCGACCAAAGGCCCGATGTGCTGGTCAAACAGCATCACGCCGATGAGGCCGGCAACGGGCGGTGCAATGGCATAGACCCACATCAGAAGCGTCTTGTAGGTGGATTGGCCACGCAATACCCGGTCGGCGGAAACGGCGAACATCAGACCCAGACCAAGGGAAATGAGCGCAACAAGGATGGTGAAAAGTGCCGTGAACCAGGCGGTCCGCTGATAATCCGACCCGGTCAGCGCATCGCGGTAGTTATCAATTCCGACGAAGGTTGCCTTGCCAAAGAACGGGTCTTCAAGGAAGAAGGAAGACCGGATCGCCTCGGCCGCGGGCCAGAGGAAAAAGATCGCGATGATAAGCATCTGCGGCATTAGCAGCAGATACGGCATCCACGGGCTGGAAAACTGGGCTTTGTCCAAAGCGCTCCCCTCGACTTCGGCTTGGTGAGCGAAGGCGTGTGATCACGCCTTCGCCCGGATCGTTAAGCGATCAGTTGGTTTTCGAGAACCGTTCGAGAAGCTTGTTGCCCTCTTGCTCGATCACCGCAAAAGCGCTTTCGACATCGGTTTCACCAGCGAAGATACGACCGTATTCGCGGTTCATGACGTCTCGGATCTGCACATAGAAGCCCATACGGTAGCCCTTGGAGTTGTCGCCCGATGGCAGGGAAAGCTGCTTGATACCGATCTCGGCCTGCGGGGTTTCTTCATAGTACCCTTCGGCCTTGGCGGCATCGTAGGCAGCCGTTGTGATCGGAACATAACCGGTCTGCTTGTGCCACATCAGCTGGATATCCGGGCTGGAAAGGAACTTGAAGAACTCGGCCGAGCCCTTGTTGTCCGCCGCATCGTGCCCCGACAGTGCAAATAGCGCCGCGCCACCGATGAAGGTCTGCGTCGGCTCGGACGTGATCGATTCCCAGTACGGCAGATATGTTGCCGTGAACTCGAAATCAGCCGAGTTCAAAAGGCCACCGAACGATCCCGACGACCCCAGCCACATGGCCGCTTCGCCGTTTTCAAACGGTGCCTGGTTGTCACCCCAGCCCGCGCCGTAATAGCCGTAATAGCCCGCATCGAGCCATTCCTTGACCTTCGAGAAATGCATCTTGATCGCATCGTTGTTCACCAGGATCTTGGTGCCGTCGGAACCGTCAAACCCGTTGTTGTTGGTGGCAAACGGCAGATTGTGGCGCGAGTGGAAGTTCTCGGTCCAGATCCAGGGGCTGTGCGATTGAGACAAGGGCACATAGCCGGCGTCCTTCAGCTTGGGCGCGATAGCTTCAAACTCTTCCCAGGTTTTCGGTGGTTCGACACCCGCCTTCTCAAGCGCCTCGATGTTGTAGTACAGGATCGGCGTTGACGAGTTGAACGGCATTCCGACCATCTTGCCTGCGGAATCCGCATAGAAATAGCGCACACCCGAGATGTAGTCGTTGGCATCGAACGAAATGCCTGCTTCCTGGATCAGGTCCTCGGCTGGAATAACCGCACCTTCGGCCCCGATGATCGTGGCAGCACCAGCATCGAACACCTGGACGATGTTCGGCTGCTCGCCTGCGCGGAAGGCCGCGATGGTGGCGGTCAGCGTGTCTTCGTAACCGCCCTTGTAGACCGGCGTGATGGCATAGTCGGACTGCGCCGCATTGAAACGCGTGGCGATTTCATTGACCGTTTCACCCAGTTGACCGCCCATGGCGTGCCACCAGGTCAGTTCGGTCTGTGCCTGTGCAAAGCCCGCAAAAAGCGTGGCGGCACCGGCAAGCAGGACTTTCGTCTTCAGCATGTCGATTACTCCCTAAGTTGGTTGGTGTCTGCTCTTTGGCAGATAGATGTCGATGGTAACAAGGATACGATACATAGCGCTAACGGCCACCATAAATCAGAGGAAATCACATATGAAACAAACCAGAAAGCCCTTATCGTCAGAATTTCGTATTGGGGGCCCCCTTAAGGGCCAGAACCTCCCGCGCTTCGTCAGGCGTGGCAACTTCGCGCCCCAGACCTTCGACAAGTTCGCGAATTTTCGTGACTTGTTGGGCATTTGAGTGGGCAAGCTCACCCTTCGAGATGTAAAGGCTGTCCTCCAGCCCCACGCGCACATGCCCCCCCATGCCAGCCGCCATGGTCGCCAAAGGCATCTGGGCGCGCCCCGCTGCCAGGACCGAGAATTGATAGTCGGTGCCAAGGTATTTGTCGGCCAGAGACTTCATATGGATCAGGTTTGCCGGCTCCGGAGCCATGCCGCCCAGGACGCCAAAGACAAACTGCAGGAATATCGGCGCTTTCACCAAACCGCGGTCGACGAAGTGCTTCAGCATCACCAGATGGCCGGTGTCGTAGCATTCGAATTCAAACCGGGCACCGCGCTCTTCGCCCATTTCTTGAAGAACGCGGGCAATGTCGCGCGGTGTGTTCTTGAAGATCAGATCGTCGGTCGCCTCAAGAAACGGCTTTTCCCAGTCAAACCGCCATTCACTGTATTTCTGCGCCAAGGGATAAAGCGCGAAGTTCATCGACCCCATGTTCAGCGAGCACATTTCCGGTTCGAACGCCTTTGGTGCGGCCAGACGCTGATCAAGCGTCATGATTGCGTTACCGCCGGTGGTGAGGTTCACGACGGCATCGGTCCGTTTCCTTATGTGAGGCAGGAAAGCGCGAAAATTGTCGGGATCCGAGGACGGATGACCGTTGGCAGGATCCCTTGCATGAAGGTGAAGGATCGACGCGCCGGCGTTGGCGGCCTCGACCGCCTGATCGGCGATATCCTCCGGGGTGAACGGCAGATGGGGCGACATGGTCGGGGTATGAATTGAGCCGGTAATTGCACAGGTTATGATAATCTTCGACATGTCCGCCCTAACCCTGGTTTCTTCGGCACGATAGGATGACAGGTTCGCGGAACGCAACGCCTGCCTGACAAGCGCCAGTTCAGATAGGTACTTGCCGTGGCCGTATTTTTTGCGGCAAGCGGATAGAATTTGGCGGGCTCAAACCCATCTGCGTGCTGGACTGACAAGGGAAGCTGCGGCAAAGCGATTGCCTTTTGCCACGCCAGCCGGGAAAGTCGGCGAACGACCATAGGCATGAAGGGAAAGAGCGGATGAGCGGACATATCGCCATACTCGGGGTTTTCGTAGCCGATACGGCTTATCGCGCCGATCGTGCGCCGAATATGGGCGAGACAATCCTTGGCAACAGTTTTGCCCTTGGCCCCGGTGGCAAAGGGTCGAACCAGGCTGTCGCGGCGGCTCGCGCAGGGGGCGAAACCCATATGATCACCAAGCTTGGGCGCGATACATTTGCCGATCTTGCGTTTTCCACCTGGAAGGATGCGGGTGTCATTCCCGCTGTCACGCAGCATGACGACGGCTATACCGGGGCCGCCTATATTTTCGTGGAAGAGGCGACGGGCAATAACGCGATCATCGTCTGCCCCGGGGTCGCGATGAGCATTTCGCCCGCAGATGTCGAGGCGCACCACAATCTGATCGCCTCGGCTTCGGTCTTTGTTACCCAGTTGGAGCAACCCATCGACGCCGCCATGCGCGCGCTTGAAATTGCCAAGGCAGGCGGCGCCACAACGATCTTGAACACGGCCCCTGCCGCCGATCTGCCAAAGGACATTTTCCCCCTCTGCGATTACGTCACGCCGAACGAATCCGAAGCCGAGGGGGTCACCGGCATTCCCGTGACCGACGTGGCCTCGGCCAAGAAGGCGGCGACTGCGCTTCTGGACTTGGGCGTCGGGGCGGCCTTGATCACTTTGGGTGAGAATGGATCGCTATTGGGCAGGCAGGATGCCATGACCCATATTCCGGCGTTCAACGCTGGCCCCGTGGTGGAAACAACCGGTGCCGGCGATGCCTTCAACGGCGGTTTCGCGGTGGCCCTGTCGGAAGGCAAAAGCCCCGAAGAGGCAGCGCGTTTCGGGAGCGCCACGGCCGCAATTTCGGTCACGCGACCGGGCACGGCACCATCAATGCCGGCACGCTCGGAAATCGACGCGCTTCTGGCTATCTAAGCGCGCCGGAGGCTTTCAGCGCGTCATACTTGGCCTGATCGAACCACCAGTAATCTATCCCCCGATCATAAGGCGGCTTTGTTTCGGGGCTGCCGAAAACATCCCAATAGGCGATCCAATGCGACCCCTTGAACCAGTTCGGCACCCAGATGATCTTGTCGCGCAGCACCCGGTCCAACGCCTTGACGCGCAGGGTCAGCTCGGCCCGTGATTCTGCCGCAATGATTTCGTCGATCAGGGCATCAACCACCGGGTCCTGCAATCCCGTCAGGTTGAACGTGCCCGGTCGATCGGCACTTTCGCTGCCAAAGAGCGTGCGCAATTCAAGGGATGGGCTAAGCGGGAGCGAGAACCGGCCAACAACCATGTCATAGGCGAACTCTTCTTGCCTTTGCTGGTATTGCGCGTGATCGACGAAATCCCATTTGGCATCCACACCAAGCAGCTTCAGGTTTTCAAGATACGGCAGGGCAATACGCTCGAACGACTTGGAACTGCTCAGAAACTCCAGGCGCAGCACTTCGCCCTCTTCGTTTCGGCGCAACCCGTCGGCGCCCGTGATCCAGCCTGCATCATCCAGAAGCTTGATCGCCTGCCGCAATAGCTTCCGATCCGTGCTGCGGTTCGAACCGATGGGCGGCGAATAGGCAGGTTCGCTGAAGACCGTGTCTGGCAGTTGATCACGAAATGGCTCAAGAACGGCAAGTTCTTCACCTTCCAGCGGGCCCGATGCCTGAAGGTCGGAATTCTCCCAAAACGAATCTGTGCGGTCGTAAAGGCCATAGAACAAGGTTTCGTTCGACCATTCAAAGTTGAACATGAGGGCAATCGCTTCGCGCACGCGCCGGTCCTGAAACTTTTCGCGCCGCATGTTGAACCAGAACCCTTGAGCGCCCGAAGACCGCTCGTCGGATATGGTTTCACGCAAGACCCAGCCATTTTCCAAGGCCGGAAAGTCGTAGCCCGTCGCCCAGATCTTCGAGAAGAACTCCTCATGGAACAGGTAGGTGCCACTTTTCAGGGCTTCGAAAGCGGCGGTTGTGTCAGCGAAATATTCAAAGCGGTAACAGTCGAAGTTCCAGGTTCCGACATTCACCGGCAGGTCCGCTGCCCAGTACTTTTCGTTCCGACAGTAAAGGACGAAACGGCCAGGATCGACGTCCGCCACGATGTAGGGCCCCGAACCGACAGGGGGATCCAGGGTCGACTTCTTGAACGGCACGGTTTCGTAGTAATGCTTGGGCAGAATGCTTTGCGCACCGACCGTGGCGATCAGATCCCGGGTTTGCGCATCTTCGGCGAAGGTCACCTTGACCTTTGAGGGTGACAATGCTTCGGCGCCTTCCACGTCTTTCAACGCAATCTGAATTCGGGGATCGGCCTCGGTCTTCAGCGTTTCGATTGTGTATACGACATCGTCCGCTTCGACAGGTTCGCCATCCGAAAAGATCGCCCCGGGCCGGAGCGTAAAGATGACCCAACTGCGATCTTCGGGGTATTCGATCTGTTCAGCCAAAAGGCCATAGGCGGCGTCAGGTTCGTCATAGGCGCGGGCCAAAAGCGCGTCATAAATGATCGGCAGCCCTTGGGCGGGTTCGCCTTCCAGAATGAAGTAGTTCAGACTGTCAAACGTCTGGCTGGCCAAAGTCCCGCGAAAGCTGATCGTGCCGCCCTTCGGAGCATCGGGGTTCACATAGTCGAAATGGGGGAAATCCGCTGGATACTTCAACTCGCCAAAAGCCGAGATGCCGTGGCTTTTGATCGTGGATTCATGGCTTTCGCCGAACGCCGGCCCGGTCAGACAAAGAACAAGGCACGCAATGACTGCCCGCATGGTCGATCCTCCGTTGTGTCAATGGTCAAGCTAGCACCGAAATTGATTGCGGCAAATGCCTTGGCCCGCTTGCCGCTTGCGTCCCGGCGCGGTTGCCTCTTAGCTGTCAGGCAATGACACGCTTCTTTTCCGACAAGAACAGACCGGTACACTTAGGCCCCTATCCCGTGGAACGGTTGCGCCGCGTCGACGCACCGGATCTTTTGGGCCTGCCCAGGCCGCAACCACTTGAATTCCGCCGCCCCGATGCACCGGAAAGCATCGTGAACGCCATGGCCGAGTATCAGGCGATGATGGATGCGATCCGGGACGGTTTTGTGAACAAGGCCCGTGCGGAATGCCCCGACGATCCAGGCGAGCGTGCCAATCATCTGAAATCGTTTGGGTATTTCGCTGACAGTTCAATGATGGGCGTTTGCCGTCTTGCCCCCGAGGCCCGGTTGGCCTCGCCTTGGCGCAACCCCGACATTGATCGACTGGCCCATGATCTGAAGACCCGCCAGACAAAGACGCTTGCCAGCGGGATCGACATGATCATGGCCGATCTGAAGGAGTCGATGGAGGCGCCGCCTTCGACGATTGACGCCCATACTCATGCGCTTGTCGTTCTGTTCCAGATGCCACGGCCGCCGCGCGCGGGCGAACCTGGCACCGACTGGCTGCAAGGCGCCGAAGCCCACTGCGCCGCTTTGCGCGCGACCGAAACGGCCGTTGTTCTGGCGAATTACGTCCGGCTTCTGGGATACGATGCCAAAGCCCACAGCGCCACGTCTTCGGATGTCGATCTGAACCGACTGGCCGTTGAAGCGGGGCTGGCAATTGGTGAAGAAGGGGTGTTGGTGAACCCTTTCCTTGGGTCGCGTTTCGGTCTTGCCGCCTTGACCACCACATTTCAGATGATGCCCGACCGCCCTCTCGCGCGGCATCAGCCTCTTTTTGGCACCAGGGGCCCGGCCTGGTGGGCAGGCTTTCGCACGCGAAAAGGTGCGTTGAACAAGGACTCCTATGCCCGGCGGCGATATGTGGATGGGCCCCACCCTTTCGAGACTTTGAAACGGGTCGATGCCCCCACGACCCTGATTGACGAACCGCGTGTGCCGCGCATTCCAAAACGTTCCGACATGTTTGCGCGCGCTCAATTCGGGGACCTTGGCAAGCATGTGCAAGACAATGCCAAGGGCGGGCATTATGCGCGAAAATCCCCGACATCTTCGGCGCAACGGCGGATGTTGGGTGCGTTCGTTCTGTTACAGGATGGCCCCGGCGAAGCGGGGCCGCGACCCACGGATGCCGAAGGGAATGCCGCAAACGTAAAAGCCGCCGCCTATTTCCTGGGTGTCGATGCCGCCGGGATCAGCCGCTGCCCTGAATGGACCTGGTACAGCCACGACGCCACCGGAGCGCCCATAGATCCGCCCCATGATCTGGCCATCAGCATGATTGTCGACCAGGGGTATGAAACCATGGAGGGCGCAAGCGGTGACGACTGGATCAGCGTTGCGCAATCCATGCGGGCCTACCTGCGGTTTTCACTTCTTGGTGGCGTCATCGCGAAACACATTCGCAGTCTGGGGTACAAGGCCAAGGCGCACTCGGTTCTGGACGGCGAAGTGATCCAGCCACCGCTTTTGTTGCTGGCCGGACTGGGTGAAGTCAGCCGCATTGGCGAGGTTATCCTGAACCCGTTCCTGGGTCCGCGCCTGAAATCCGGTGTAGTCACGACCGATATGCCGCTCGCCCACGACAAACCCGTGGATTTTGGCCTGCAGCGGTTCTGCGAAGCCTGCAACAAATGCGCGCGCGAATGTCCTTCGGGCGCGATCACGGCCGGTCCGAAACTGATGTTCAACGGCTATGAGATCTGGAAATCCGACAGCCAGAAATGCGCCACCTATCGCATCACGACCCCGGGCGGCGCCATGTGCGGGCGCTGCATGAAGACCTGCCCATGGAATCTTGAAGGGCTTTTTGCCGAAAAACCATTTCGTTGGGCCGCGATGAAGGTGCCCTCTCTGGCCCCTGCCCTTGCAAAGCTGGACGACACATTGGGCAACGGCGGATTGAACGCGGTGAAGAAGTGGTGGTGGGATCTTGAGCTTGAGGAAGACGGTGGCTATCGCCCGACCAGCCACCCGGTCAATGCACGTGACCTGCAGTGCGACCTTCACCTGGCCTACGAAGACCAGACCCTGGCGGTCTATCCAGCCCCTTTGACACCGCCGCCATGGCCTTATCCCTTTGCCATGGACCGCGAGGCCGGGATCCAAGCCTATCAGGACATGATCACACCAGCGGCCTATAAAGAGCGATTGGCGCGTGGTGACACAGAAGGGCTTGCGCACAAGGTTGTCGATCATGCCGACAGCCCCGTGCTGCAAATGGTTGTCTCGAAGGTTGAAAAGATGACCGAAGACATCACCAAATTCGAGTTTCGCGATCCAGATGGGGGCAATCTGCCGGAATGGGCGGCGGGCGCTCATCTGGACATCGTCATCGCGCCCGAATTCCTGCGTCAGTACTCCATGTCCGGCAACCCGGCGGATCGGTCGACCTATCAGATCGGAGTGTTGCGCGAGGACGAAGGGCGTGGCGGCTCGAAGCTGATGCACCGTATCTTTTCCGAGGGCCGCCGCGTTTTCCTTTCAAAGCCAATTAACCACTTCCCTCTGGATCACGCAGCAACACGCACCATTCTGATGGGGGGCGGCATCGGGGTTACTCCGATGATCGCAATGGGGCACGAACTTTGCGCCGCAAATGCAGATTTTACGCTGCATTATTCGGTACCCTCCCGGCGCAAGGCCGGATTTCTGGCTGACCTGGAACATGTCCCCTGGGCCGATCGGGTTCAGCTTCACGTCTCGGATGAAGGCACCCGCGCTGACCTGGATCAGGTGCTTCAAGGATACTCAGACGGCTGGCATGTCTATACTTGTGGTCCCGACCGCTACATGAACGCCGTGATCGAGGCCGCCGAGCGGCAAGGGTTTCCGGAAGAGGCACGGCATCTTGAGTATTTTTCGGTTCCTGAACTGCCCGAATATGAAAATCACCCCTTCACCCTGAGACTGGCGCGCACCGGCATCGACCTTGAGGTTCCTGCCGACAGAATCGCGACAGATGTACTGGCCGAAAATGAGATTCCAATTGATGTTAAGTGTTCGGACGGCCTGTGTGGTGTTTGCAAATGCCGACTGATCTCTGGCCAAGTCGAACACAGGGACTTCGTGCTGTCCAGCGCTCAGCAGGCAGAAGCCATCATCCTCTGCCAATCACGTGCAGCGGAGCCAGGCGGGGTGATCGAGATTGACCTTTAAAGCGAGCCGGTTGCGACCTCGGCAGCATCTTTGCCCGACGACAATATGCGGTACAGCAGTTCGGACTGACCCGAGGATTCGGTCTTGGAATAGATCGACCGCAAATGTGATCGCACGGTTGCTTCGCTCAAACCAAGTTCGTCGGTGATACCCTGCACCGAAAGACCCCGTGACAACATCAGGCACACCCGAAACTCGGACCGGCTTAGACCGGCGGGATTGGACATGCCTAGAATGGGCGCATCCCACTTAAGTTTGCCAGCTTGAGCCGCCGATCGCGCGCGCACAAGGCGTTCGTCCATCCGGGTTTGGGTCACCAAGCCGCTCTTGCGTCCCGACCACGACCTTTCGATCGTCGGCACCAGAGCCTCAAGCTCAAGCCGTTCACTGAGTTCAAGAGCGCGCGTGAAGTGAAATTCAATATAGTCCGATTGGCGTTGATTAACTGCCAGCGCCAGCACTACGATTTCTTCGACCTTGCGCGACAAACGCCAGTTTGACAGCGTCTGTGTTCCGGTCCAATCGGAATCTTCCATGTGATCGGAAAGGAACCAGATCGTTGATGGGCGGGCCTTCGTATAGAAATGCCCCATGACATCCGCAGCAAACGCCCGACCAATGATCGGAAGGTCGCTTTTGGATTCCTTGTCGAAGATTGCAACAGTTCGCGGACGCTCTTCGTTGCCAAGTTGGCGCGAAATCGCCGCAGCCTGACATCCCAATCCATTCGCCAAGGACTGAAGCGCATCAGATAGCGGCATGGAACCATGAAGGCCACCACACCAGCCGGCAATTCCGTCCAGAACTCTTAAATCTGATCCCAATCTTGCCTCGGCAAGTTGGTCACCACCCCTCACTGTCACTTCGTACTCCCAACATACAATGCAGTTCCGTCAAATACGGTGACGGACCGCCCGAATGCCCCACATCGTCTAAATAGGTGGTTTTTTCCCCTTAAGCGTGAGTCAGCCCAAAGTTGGGTGAATAGTCAACAGGCCTGCGAACCTAACGTCACGTAGTGAAGCAATTCGGCAGCATTGTTGACGCATCGTATATTGTTAGAGAATTGATCCGGAATTGTTGCCACGGGACGCATTCAGGCGCGCGCCCCGTGGTAATCAATCTCAGCTGAAGGTGTTAACCCAGCGAATCGCGATCGGCCCCAGGATCAACAGGAACAACGCGGGAAGCATCAACGAGGCCATAACACCCGACATCTTCACCGGAAGCTTGTTGGCCATCTCCTGGGCTTTCAACTCACGCGATATCCGCATTTCGGACGCATAGGTCGTCAAGGCCTCAGATACGCTGGTTCCGAACTGAATCGACTGAAGAATAACACCCGCAAACGAGGCGACTTCATCGACATCGGTTCGCGCCGCCATATCCAACAGGGCCTTCTCTCGGTCACCACCAGCGGCGACTTCAAGCTGAACCCACCGGAATTCCTGGCTGATTGCCGGAGCGGTGACTTCCATTTCATTGGA
>JABDJO010000010.1 GCA_013002465.1 Silicimonas sp.
ACCTACAACATCACCACCCGCCGCAAGTACAAGTGCAAAAACTGCCACCACCAGTTTTCGGTGACCAGCGGTACGATATTCGCTTCGCGCAAGATGGACTTCGTGGACCTCTTGGCCGCGATCTGCATCCTTGTGAACGCCTCCAAGGGTGTTTCCATGCTGCAACTGAGCCGCGATCTGGACGCCAATACAAGACAGCCTTCGTGCTGGCCCACAAGCTGCGTGAGGCCATGTCAGCCGAGGTCCATACCGGCGAAGTGCTGGACGGTCATGTGGAAGTGGACGGTGCCTATTTTGGTGGTCACGTTCGCCCTGCCAACGTCAAGGCCAACCGCGTTGACCGCCGCAAGAAAGAACACCAATCGGGCAAGCGTCGGGTTGTCGTGGCCTTCCGCGAGCGTCCGGGCCGTACCTTGCCGTTCGTCACCATGCGCGAAAGCGAAGGCGTTGCGCTGGCAGTCGAGAATGTGGACCGCCTCGCCACCATGTCAGCCGATGAAGCCGCCCATTGGGACGAATTGCATGAGGGTTGGGAAGTTGACCGCGTGAACCACAGCGAGTGCTACAGCGACCACGGCAAGCACACGAACTGGGTAGAAAGCTACTTTTCCCGCCTGCGCCGCATGGTCCTTGGCCAGCACCACCACGTCAGCCCGCAGTACCTTCACCAGTACGCAAACCACGCCGCATGGATGGAAGACAACCGCCGTACCGACAACGGCACGCTGGCCCGCACGCTGGTCTCGAATGCCATGGGTTGTCCGGTCAGCCGGAACTGGAAAGGCTACTGGCAGCGAGCCGCTTGATCGGTTACCTCACTAGCATTAGAGGAGGAAAAAAATTTGAACGGACAACTTGGATTTTCTCCGCAACTCATTGAATTTATGTCGCAAACAGGACGGTTTGACCTTGTTTCATTGCTTCTTACTATTATTGGGCTTATATTAGTAGCGGGTGGAATATTCGCGTTTCTTAATCTTCGTAGGGTAGCCCGAGAAACGGCAAAAGAGGAAGCGGCGACGGTCGCTGAGGCCAAGGCGGAACGCGTAACCAACGAATACTTACAGGCCGAATTGCCCGATTTGATGGAGGCGTATCGGGGGTTTTTCGATTCTGAAGACGCTATTTCTGACGAAGATGCCGACAGGATGGCGAACGCACAGGAAGACGGAGAGTCAAAATGAAAAAGCTGTCTGATCAATGGGAACTAATCAACGAGGCGCGACGTCTCGTCCCGGTCGATTTGCACCACCTTGCTTCCAATCTTGGTGTAAGATTGCGAGCCGCTTTTTTGCATCCAAAGATATCCGGCATGATTGAGCGTTTGGGGGAGAATGAATTCACCATTACCGTAAACCACAGTGATGCCCACACGCGCCAACGTTTCACGATTGCTCACGAATTGGGTCATTATATGCTTCATCGCCATCTTATCGGCGATGGTCTTGATGATGACCGCGCGTATAGAAGCACACAGGTTGGAAAGTATCACAACACTAGCATAGGGCCTTCAGAAGAAACCGAAGCAAATAGATTTGCTGCCAACCTTCTCATGCCCCAGTCGCTTGTTGATGCCGAATGGCAGGCAAGAAATGATGTCTCTGACATGGCGGATTACTTTGGCGTATCAGCGCACGCAATGTCTATTCGTTTGGGTGTCCCTTACGATAGCTAGACTCACGCCCCTGCCGATACCCCAGCCTTTTCGACTTGGCCTTAAACGACTGTTCAACGCCCCGTATCCGCATTAACTCGACAACCTGAACCAGCCCCTCAGCACGCCCGTTCATGCACTCGCGGTGCAAATAGCGAAGGGCGTTGTCTATTGTCTTGTCTTGCATTACCTAGCGTGAACCCAGCTTGTGTATCACCGCTCTGATACTCCCCAGTCCCGCGCCGACCATTGTCCCCGGCGCGGGGCTTCACTTTACCAGCATTGGGGATTCACGTCTTGGTGCGCTTGATACATAACGCCGCAAATTCCTTGGCAGATGTTCGCGTTTCGTGCTACCCCCGATCTTAACGAAAAAAAGAGCAGGTCGGAACATGCGCGTGATGGGGCTGGACCCGGGGCTGAGGGCTCTTGGATGGGGCGTTGTGGATGTCTCGGGGTCGCGGTTGTCCCATGTGGCGAACGGGATTTGCCGGACCAAGACGGGTGCGCTTGGTGCGCGGCTGGTCAGTCTCTTTGATGAACTTTCCGAGGTTTGGGAGCGGTTTCAGCCCGATATGGCGGCGGTCGAGCAGACTTTCGTCAACAAGGACGGCGCAGCGACCCTGAAGCTGGGGCAGGCGCGCGGCATCGCCATGCTGGTGCCGGCGCGGGCCGGGATCGTGGTCGGGGAATATGCGCCGAACGCCGTGAAGAAGGCGGTCGTCGGGGTCGGGCATGCCGACAAGCGTCAGATCGAACACATGGTGCGGCTGCAACTGCCCGGCGTCGACATTGCGGGGCCGGATGCGGCGGATGCCCTGGCGGTGGCCATTTGCCATGCCCACATCAGCCAGACCCGGGCGCGGGTCGCGGTATGATCGGCAAGCTTTCCGGGCGCATCGGCTATCGGGGCAGCGATCATGTGCTGCTTGAGGTCGGCGGGGTCGGCTATGTGGTGTATGTCAGCGAACGCACGCTTGCCGCCCTTCCGGGTCCGGGCGAGGCGGTGGCCCTGTTCACCGATCTTCTGGTGCGCGAGGACCTGTTGCAGTTGTTCGGCTTTCCCACCATGGCCGAAAAGGAATGGCACCGCTTGCTGATGGGCGTGCAGGGGATCGGGGCCAAGGCCTCGATGGCGATCCTGGGCACCCTCGGCCCTGAAGGCGTCGCACGCGCGATTGCGCTTGGCGACTGGTCGGCGGTGAAGGCGGCACCGGGGGTAGGGCCGAAAATCGCGCAACGGGTGGTGAATGAACTTCAGGGCAAGGCGCCCCAGATGATGGCGATGCCGGGGGAAAGCCTGGCCGAAGCGGTGGTGGACGACGGCGACGTGGCGGCGGTTGCGCCGGTTTCGACCGCTCCGGCGAGGGCCTCAGGCTCGGCCGAGGCCTTGTCGGCCCTGACCAACCTTGGGTACGGACCCGGCGAGGCGGCCGCAGCGGTCGCCGAGGCGGCGGGCGCCAACCAGGGCGCCGAGACGCCGGATTTGATCCGCGAGGCTCTGAAACGACTGGCGCCCAAGGGATGAACGAATGAAACTGGTAACTTGGTGGCTCGGAGGTGCGGAAACGCCAAGTGAGATCATTCGAGAAGTGGCTGGGCGGCTAGCGTTTGTCCTGGCGTTGATATTTGGCCTGTTATTGCTTAGCGGAAGTTGGCAATCCGCCTTTTGGGTGTTCGCGGCGTTGGTATTGCTTGCCCTGATCTATAGGGGTCCGCGCATTCGACTACTAAACGAAGAAAAGCGCTGGTTGTTGCGAACAGCAGGCTACGCTATCTCATTAGTGGTCGGTTTTGGCATTGAAAGCGTGTTTGGTTTTCTGATCATTCCTTTCATCATCATCGGAACTTTCGCGGTGGAAGCACGAATGGGCTGGGACAAATCAAATGACTGAACCTGACCCAACCCTGCGCCCCGAACCTCAGGCGCAGGATGCCGACCGCGCTTTAAGGCCCCAGACCCTGGCTGCCTTCATCGGCCAGGCCGAGGCGCGGGCCAATTTGGCTGTCTTTATCGAAAGCGCGCGCCAGCGGGGCGAGGCGATGGACCACACGTTGTTTCACGGACCACCGGGCCTGGGCAAGACGACGCTGGCGCAGATTATCGCCCGTGAATTGGGGGTGAACTTTCGCATGACCTCCGGGCCGGTTCTGGCCAAGGCGGGGGACCTGGCCGCGATCCTGACCAACCTGGAAGCCCGCGACGTTCTGTTCATCGACGAAATCCACCGGCTGAACCCGGCGGTGGAAGAGGTGCTTTATCCGGCACTTGAGGATTTCGAACTGGATCTGGTGATCGGCGAGGGCCCGGCGGCGCGCACGGTTCGGATCGAGTTGCAGCCATTCACACTGGTCGGGGCGACCACGCGGCTGGGGCTGTTGACGACGCCCCTGCGGGATCGTTTCGGAATTCCGACGCGGCTGCAGTTTTATTCCGAGGACGAACTGTACGAGATCGTCACCCGGGGTGCGCGGCTTTTGGGCATAGAAACCGGCGATGGCGGTGCGCGCGAGATTGCCCGCCGCGCCCGTGGCACCCCCCGCATTGCCGGGCGGTTGTTGCGCCGCGTCGTGGATTTCGCCCTGGTCGACGGCGACGGGCGGATCACGCAAGACCTGGCCGACAGTGCGCTGACCCGGCTTGGCGTGGATCACCTGGGGCTCGATGGCGCGGACCGGCGGTACCTCGCGCTGGTGGCCGAGAATTACCAGGGCGGGCCAGTGGGGGTCGAGACGCTTTCGGCCGCCCTCTCGGAAAGCCGCGATGCCATAGAAGAAGTGATCGAGCCTTACCTTTTGCAGCAAGGTTTGATCCAGCGCACCCCGCGCGGGCGCATGCTGGCCGCCAAGGCCTGGGCGCATCTGGGGATGGCAGCACCCAAGGCTCCGGGGCAGGGGGATTTGTTTTGAGGGCTGGGCCATTGCATATTTCTGGCAAGATGAAACCTGGATGTTTTGCGACCCCGACGCGCAGCACATGGGTCTGATCAATGGAGCATGACGGGATCGCGCAGTGTTTTACCGGGCCGGACGGGGCCTACCGGTTTGCCCGGTGGGGCCGTCCCATTGTGCCCGTGGTGTTCGGGGTCGAAGACGCCACCTTGTCGGTGATCAAGGGCGCGATCGAGGCGGTGGTGGCGCTTGCCGGTCACAAGATGGCCGAAACCGACCCGGAGTTGGGCGCGAACCTGATGATGTTCTTCTTTCGCGATTGGCAGGAACTGGTCGAGGTGCCCGATCTGGATCGTCTGATCCCCGATCTGCAGGGGCTGGTGCAGCGCCTGGAAGGGCAGGGCGCGAACCAATACCGGTTGTTCCGCTTCGACGAAGCAGGCGCGATCAAGGCGGCGTTCGTCTTTGTGCGGATGGAGGCAGAGACGCTGGCCATCCCGGCCGAGGATCTGGCCCTTTCCGAGGCGGCAAAGATCATCCTTTTGTGGTCATCGGCGGCCTTTGCCAAACAAGGGCCATTGGTGAAGGCGGGCGATCACGTGGTTCTGCGCCCCGACATCGCGGGGCTGATCCGGGCGGGGTACGATGCCGCAATGCCGGTGATGGCGAAGGACGCGAGCCATGCGTTGCGGCTGGCGGCGCGGGTGGATCGCCAAGGTCAGGATTGAGCCCGGGCTTACCCTTTGTCGATTTGCCCGATGTGGGTATGCTTTGGCCATGGAGCAAGGCACGTCCGATTATCAGTCGCTGAAAATCCTGCTGGCTGAATATGTTCCGATTGATCGGGACCTTTTGCACATTGCGATAGGTCTTGTGCTCACCATGATCGCTGTCGTCATGGCGAGAAGATCAGTGCATCTAAAGCCGTTTCTGGGCGCACTTGCAATCGCTTGCCTTCTAGGAGCTGCGATGGAAATTCTGGACATGAGGGACGACATTCAATCGCTTGGTGCATGGCGATGGCGCGCCAGTGCGATGGATTTCATCCGGACAATTTTTGTTCCCGTTATTGGTCTTTTTATTGTCATACTAATCCGCAGAAATCGCAGTTTGTGATCCCGATTACATGACCGCTCCATCCCGCGTTCCCGACCTTCGCAATCTCCCCCACCCGAACCGCCTAGACCTTCCGCGCCCGATCCTCCATCGTCCGGCCCATGACCCATTGTTTCACCTTGCGCGTCTATTACGAAGACACCGATCTTGCCGGCATCGTCTATTACGCCAACTACCTGAAGTTCATCGAACGCGCGCGCACCGAATGGGTCCGCGCCCTTGGCATCAACCAGACGGCCCTGAAAGAAACCGACGACATGGTTTTTGCCGTGCGGCGGGTCGAGGCGGATTACCGCACCCCCGCTCTCTTTGACGATGAACTGAGCGTCGAGACCACCACCGACCGGCTGACCGGCGCGCGGATTGTACTGAACCAGACCGTGAAACGAGGTGACCAGACGTTGTTCACCGCTCGGGTCACCCTTGTGGCGCTGACGGCGAAAGGCAAACCGGCGCGGCTTCCGGCGGACATCCGCCAAAAACTGGCCGGGGCGGGCGGCTGAGGCGGCGAAACCCCGCTTGATATGGCATATCCTCTGGCCTTGCGCTAATCTTCGGGCCAATTGAGGGACCCGAAAGAACAAAACCCAAGGGTCATAAGAGAGCAGAGCTATGGAAACCGAAGCCCTTGCGCTGGCGGCCGAGATGGATTTCTCGATGTGGTCGCTGTTTGCCCGCGCGACACTGATCGTCAAACTGGTCATGATCCTTTTGATCGCCGCCTCGTTCTGGGGTTGGGCGGTCATCATCAACAAGCACCGCCAATATGCCCGCGCCCGTCGCGAAACCCGCCGGTTCGAGGCGAACTTCTGGTCCGGCGATCCGCTGGACGCGCTTTACGACGAAATCGGCGCGACCCCGCCGGGGCGCACCGAACGGGTTTTTGCCGCCGGCATGACCGAATGGCGGCGCTCGCACCGCGAAGACGGCGTGATGATCGGCGGCGCGGATGTGCGCATCGACCGGTCAATGGACGTGGCGATCCAGAAGGAGGCCGAAGCCCTGCAGAAAGGCCTGCC
The DNA here is from genome assembly GCA_013002465.1 of Silicimonas sp. GTDB lineage: Bacteria > Pseudomonadota > Alphaproteobacteria > Rhodobacterales > Rhodobacteraceae > JABDJO01. The sequence continues at coordinate 6,682 of JABDJO010000010.1, forward strand.
GCTTTTGGCGACCATCGGTGCCACCGCGCCCTTCGTGGGGTTGTTCGGCACGGTCTGGGGCATCATGAACGCCTTTATCGAGATCGGCCAGCAGCAGTCGACGAACCTGGCCGTGGTGGCCCCTGGTATTGCCGAAGCGCTTCTGGCCACGGGGCTGGGGCTTTTGGCGGCGATCCCGGCGGTGATCTTCTATAACAAGCTGTCGTCGGACAGTGACCGGATCATCTCGGGATACGAAAGCTTTGCCGATGAATTCGCGACCCTTCTGTCGCGCCAGTTGGACCGTTCCTGATGGGGGCCTCGGTTACCCAGTCGGAACGGGTCAACGCCTCGCGCAGGCGGCGGCGGCGCAGTGCGCGCCCCATGTCGGAAATCAACGTCACCCCCTTTGTGGACGTCATGCTGGTGCTGTTGATCATCTTCATGGTGGCTGCCCCCTTGCAGACCGTCGGCGTGCCGATCGAACTGCCCAAGACCGCCGCCCAATCCCTGCCGTCCGAGCGTGAAGAACCCCTGACGGTGACGCTGACCGCCGACGGCGTGACCATGATCCAGACCACCCAAGTCGAAGACGGACAGATCGTGCCCCGCCTGCAGGCCATCCTGACCGAACGGTCGACCGACAAGGTCTTTCTGCGTGCCGACGGCGCCATCCCCTATGCTCGCGTCGTGCAGGTCATGGGGGCCTTGAACGCCGCCGGGATCACCGACATCGGGCTGGTCACCGACATGGGCGGCCCGACCCTGGACGCCGAGTGAGCCGGCCTTGCGGTGGGGCTTTTATATCTCGGGGGCAGGGCATGCGGCTCTTATCCTTTTTGTGCTGTTCGGCGGGCTTTTCGCCGGCGACCGGATCCCCGAGGTCGTGACACTGTCCGAGGTGTCGATCCTGTCGGAAGAGGAATACGCCGCCCTCGTCCCGCCCGGAACCGCGCCTGAAACCCAGACCGATGCGCCGGATGTCACCGTGCCGGACGAAGACACCGCCCCCGAAACCCCGACAGAAGACGCCGCACCGGCTTTAAGCGAACCCGAACCCATCGACGTCCCCGACACCCCCCAACCGCCCGAGTTGGAAGAAACCCAGCCGATCCCCGATGCCGTCGTCGTCGACACCGCACCGCCGGTGCCCGCGGCCCCTTCCGAACAGGACGGCACCTCGTTCGAACCCGATGCGGTTGCAGCACCCGCGCCGCGCGTTGCACCCGTGCCGCAGGTTGCGACGCCTGAAACAGAAACCGGCCCGGAACTTATCGAAGACACGGCACCCGACCCCGAAGCCCCGCCCGAGGACCCGGTCGAAGAGGAAACTCCGACCGCGCCCGAAGAGGCGAGCGACCGCATCGTGACCGAGGCCGAGGAAGTAGAAACCTATGCGCCCGCCAGTTCCCGCCGTCCGCGTGCGCGTCCTCCCAAACCCGTGCGCCGGGCTGCAGAAGATCCTGAGACCCCAAGCAATTCCACCGACGACGCCGTCGCGGCCGCGCTGGCCGAAGACGAACCCGCCGAACAACCGATCCGCCGGGGACCGCCGCTGACGGGGTCGGAAAAAGACGCCTTCCGGCTTGCCGTCAGCCAGTGCTGGAACGTCGGTAGTCTTTCGACCGAGGCCCTCGGCACCACCGTTGTTGTCGGGTTCGAGATGGAACAAAGCGGCACACCCGTAACCGGCTCGATCCGAATGGTGTCATTCTCGGGCGGGTCCGACGCGGGCGCGCGACAGGCGTTCGAGGCCGCGCGGCGCGCAATTATCCGCTGCGGAGCCCGTGGATTTGGGCTACCGGTTGAAAAATACGACCAATGGCGCGAAATCGAAGCCACCTTTAACCCTGAAGGAATGCAGTTCCGATGATGAAAGTTCTGATCTCTCTCGTCCTGGCCCTGACCGTCGCGATGCCCCTTGTGGCGCAGGAACGATCTGGCCCCCTCAGGATCGAGATCACCGAAGGCGTCATCGAACCGGTGCCAATCGCCGTGGCGCCCTTTCTGGCCGAAAACCCCGCCGCAGCGGATTTCGCGCGCCAGATCACAGCCGTGGTATCCGCTGATCTGACCGGCACGGGTCTTTTCCGCGATCTGCCGCGCGAAGCCTATATCAGTCAGGTCACAGGCTTTGATGCCCCCGTGGCCTATGCCGACTGGAAGGCGATCAACGCCGAAGCACTTGTGGTGGGTACGGTGACGCTGACCTCGGACAGCAAGCTTCTGATCAAGTTCCGGCTATTTGACATCTTCACCGGCCAACCCCTGGGCGAGGGACTGCAATTTGCTGGCGGCACCGGAAGCTGGCGGCGCGTGGCCCACAAGGTTGCCGACCAGGTCTATTCCCGGATCACCGGCGAGGGCGGGTATTTCGACAGCCGCGTCGTCTACGTGGAATCGACCGGACCCAAGAACGACCGCAAGAAACGGCTGGCGATCATGGATTATGACGGCGCGAACGTTCAGTACCTGACCGACGCCTCCTCGATCGTGCTGGCCCCAAGGTTTTCGCCGACCGGGGACCGGGTGCTGTTCACCAGCTATGAAAGCGGGTTTCCCCAGATTTACGAACTGGCCGTGGGTCAGGTTGAAAAACGCGCGCTTGGCCTGGACGCCGGGGCGATGACCTTTGCCCCGCGCTATGCACCCGATGGACGAACCGTGGTCTATTCCGAGGCCAGGGGCGGCAATACCGATCTTTTCCGGCTTGACCTGAACACGGGCGAACGCACGAGGCTGACCTCGGCACCCTCGATTGAAACCGCGCCGGACTTTTCGCCCGACGGCAGCCAGATCGTCTTTGAAAGCGACCGTTCGGGCAATCAGCAGCTTTACGTGATGCCCGCAGGCGGTGGCGAACCCAAGCGGATCAGCTTTGGCCAGGGCCGCTATGGAACGCCCGTGTGGTCGCCGCGCGGGGATTTCGTGGCTTTCACCAAGCAGAATGCGGGCCGGTTCCACATCGGTGTGATGCGCTCGGACGGGTCCGCCGAACGGCTTTTGACCGCGTCGTTTCTGGATGAGGGACCGACATGGGCACCAAACGGACGGGTGTTGATGTTCACCCGCGAAAGTGCGGGGGCCGACGGGCAACCCGCCCTCTTTTCGGTCGACATCTCGGGGCGCAACCTCAAACGCGTCGCCACCAGCACCGCAGCCTCGGACCCGGCCTGGTCGCCGCTTTTGCCCTAGCATGCCAGTATTCAGGCAGACGAGGGGCGCTGCCCCTCGCGCTCCCCGGCATATTTTTGGAAGGTGAATATATGTGGCGTACGCTCTGGTTGAGTTTATTCCGTGGGGAAGGCCAGCCCGGCGTCGTTCCGAGCGAAGGCGTTGTTGATATTGCCTAACAGCGCCCCTCACGGCATGACTTTGCCTGCCACGAAACCCTTGCGATCCGCCCGTTTTCATTGGCTTTGAGGGGTGGTATGACTGGATCAAAGAGCAGACAAAAAAACTTGCACAGGTGACACTATGACATTTCTGAAAACCGCAACGCTCGTTGCCGCCCTTTTCGCCCTTGGGGCCTGTACCAATGCCGACCGCTTCGGTCCGGGATCGGGCAATGCCGCCGGTGGAATTGGCGCTGCCGGTTCCGTCGACGATCCGACCTCGCCGGCCTATTTCAACGCCGCCGTCGGCGACCGGGTATTGTTCCAGGTCGATCAGTCGACCCTGACATCCGAAGGGCAGGCCACGCTGGACGGTCAGGCAAGCTGGCTTTTGACCAACGTCGCCTATTCCGCCCTGATCGAGGGCCATGCCGACGAACAGGGCACCCAGGCCTATAACCTCGCCCTGGGTGAACGGCGTGCAAGTACGGTTCAGAACTATCTGATTTCAAAGGGCGTTGCCCCGAACCGTCTGCGGATCATCAGCTATGGCAAGGAACGCCCGATCGAGATTTGTTCGGACGAAGCCTGTTATATGCAAAACCGCCGCGCGGTGACCGTGATCACTGCCGGCGCCGGGGTCTGAAAGAGGTTTCACCATGCGCGCCTTGCTGATTGCCGTTCTTCTGGCCACGACGCCCGCGATGGCTCAGGACCGCACGCAGACCCTGGCGGACATTCGCCAGGAGCTGACGGTCCTTTATGTCGAAATGCAGAAACTCAGGCGTGAACTGTCGACGACTGGCGGTGTGAACACGAATCTTTCGGGCACCAATGCGTTGGAACGTCTGGATGCGATGGAGGCCGAGGTGCGCCGTCTGACGGCCGCAAACGAGGCTTTGACGAACCGGGTCGATTCGGTTGTGCGCGATGGCACGAACCGGATCGGCGATCTGGAGTTCCGGCTTTGTGAGCTGGAAACCGCCTGTGATATTGGCCAACTTGGCGAAACCACGACCCTTGGGGGCGGAACGCTTCCCGCTGCGACCACGTCGGTCGAAACGCCGTTGCCAGCCACCGGGGGCGAAATCGGCACGTCGGACATTGCCACCGGGATCATCGACACCGGCGGCATGGAACTGGCGCATGCCGAGAAATCCGATTTTGAGCGTGCCAAGGTCAGTTTTGACGACGGCAATTACCAGAATGCCGCCGACCAGTTTCAGCGCTTTACCGAAACCTATCAGGGCGGGCCGCTGACCGGGCTGGCCCATCTGATGCGGGGCGAATCCCTCACGCGGCTTGGCATGACGTCTTCGGCGGCGCGCGCGTACCTCGAAAGCTATTCGGGAACGCCGAACGGGCCGACGGCGCCCACGGCCTTGTTGAAACTTGGCGTTTCGCTTGGGGGCCTCGGGCAGACCGACGAAGCCTGCATCACGCTTGCCGAGGTCACCACGCGCTTTCCGTCGTCCGGTGCCTCGATCGAAGCCCAGGCGGCACGGGCCGGCATGGGCTGTACGTGAACGCAAGCGCGCGGCTGATCGACAGGATCGACGGCGCCTTTGGCGGCGAAAATCGACCAGGAAAGATCGGGGTCGCGGTGTCCGGCGGGTCGGACAGCCTGGCGCTTTTGCACCTTCTGCACGACTGGGGGCAGGTGCCTTTAACAGCGGCCACGGTCGATCACGGGTTGCGCAAGGAAGCAGCGGGCGAGGCCGAAATGGTCGCAGGCCTGTGCAAGGGCCTTGGCATTCCACACCAGACGCTGCACTGGCAGGGATGGGACGGCAAGGGCAACCTGCAGGCGCAGGCGCGGCAGAACCGCTATTCCCTATTGGCCGATTGGGCCAGGAGCGAAAGCTGTGACACGGTTGTTCTTGGCCACACCATGGACGATCAGGCCGAAACCTTCCTCATGCGCCTCTCGCGCGCCTCGGGCATTGATGCACTGGCGGGAATGGATGGGCGGATCTGGCGGCAAAATCAGCGGTTTGACCGCCCCTTGCTGCACATCCGGCGAAACGACCTGCGCGCCTATCTTTCGCAAAGAGGTGTTTTCTGGATCGACGACCCCTCGAACGAGGACGAGAAATTTGATCGCATCAAGGCGCGCAAGGCCCTGGTTCATTTGGAAGAGATTGGCCTGTCGCCCGAAGACATCACCCATTCCATGGTTAACCTCAGCCTGGCCGCCATGGAATTGCGCGAACGGGCGCGCGACATCGCCCGCGATATCTGCAAGGAAATCTCGGGGGATCTGGTTTTTGACCGCACCGCTTTTCGTCGCCTGAACCCCGATATGCAGCACCGGTTGTTTTCGAAGGCGCTGATGTTCGTCTCTTGTGAACCCTATCCGCCGCGCCGGGACGCCATGTACGAAGCCGAAGCGGCGGTGATCGCGGGCCGCAATCATACGCTGCACGGTTGCCTGATCCTGGTCAGCGACATGACCGTTAGAATCACGCGCGAATTCAAGGCGGTGGAACGGGTGACGGGTGCAACCGATGCGCCCTGGGATACCCGCTGGATTTGCGAGGGTCCTCACGCGTCAGATCTGGAAATCCGCGCTTTGGGCGAGGCGGTGAAAGACACGCCCTGGCGTGACACCGGAGCACCGCGACGATCTCTCATGGCGTCTCCGGCGATTTGGCGCGAAAACACGTTGATTTCGGCCCCAATCGCGGGGTTTTCCGAAGGCTGGACCGCCGAAGCCACAGGGTGCGGGAATTTCGCTGATTTCTTACTATCCCGTTGAAGAATCCGCCCGGATTGCTATTTAATTGATCAGCCGAGCGGGACGTCGACGTCCTGTTCACGAGTTTCCCTAAAGGAGCCTCCTTTGAACAACGCGCGTAACATCGCCTTTTGGGTCGTCCTGTTTTTGCTGATCCTGGCGCTTTTCAACCTTATTTCCGGGGGTCAGTCGAACCTGGCGCAATCCACGGTCAGTTATTCCGACTTTGTGGATCGTGTCGAAGGCGGCGACGTCACATCGGCCACCATCGACGGCGAACGGATCGTGTTCCGGGGCGCCGACAATCGCGATTACGTGACCATCCAGCCCGAAGGCGCGGAATCGACCGATCTGTTAGTCGAAAACAACGTGGATTTCGCGGCCAAACCGCAGGAACAATCGGGGTTTGTCACCATCCTGATGACCTTCTTGCCGTTCCTGTTGTTGATCGGGGTCTGGATTTACTTCATGAACCGGATGCAGGGCGGCGGTCGTGGCGGGGCCATGGGCTTTGGCAAATCGCGCGCCAAGCTTCTGACCGAAAAACATGGACGCATCACCTTTGACGACGTGGCCGGTATTGACGAAGCCAAGGAAGAGCTGGAAGAGATCGTCGAGTTTCTGAGGAACCCCCAGAAATTCTCGCGTCTTGGCGGCAAGATCCCGAAAGGCGCGTTGCTGGTCGGTCCGCCGGGCACCGGTAAAACGCTTCTGGCCCGCGCCATTGCGGGCGAGGCGGGTGTGCCTTTCTTCACGATCTCGGGTTCGGATTTCGTGGAAATGTTCGTCGGCGTGGGTGCATCCCGTGTCCGCGACATGTTCGAGCAGGCCAAGAAGAACGCGCCCTGCATCGTCTTCATCGACGAGATCGACGCGGTCGGTCGCAGCCGTGGCGTGGGCTATGGCGGTGGCAACGACGAACGCGAACAGACGTTGAACCAGTTGCTGGTCGAAATGGACGGCTTCGAAGCCAACGAAGGCATCATCATCGTCGCGGCCACCAACCGCCCCGACGTGCTGGACCCCGCACTGTTGCGCCCCGGTCGTTTCGACCGCCAGGTGCAGGTGCCGAACCCCGATATCAAGGGCCGCGAGAAGATCCTGGGCGTGCATGCCCGCAAGGTGCCTTTGGGCCCCGATGTTGATCTCAGGATCATTGCGCGCGGAACCCCTGGGTTCTCGGGCGCGGATCTGGCCAACCTGGTGAACGAAGCGGCCTTGATGGCCGCCCGCGTCGGCCGTCGTTTCGTCACCATGGAAGATTTCGAGAACGCCAAGGACAAGGTGATGATGGGGGCCGAGCGAAGGTCCATGGTCATGACCGAGGACGAAAAGAAGCTAACCGCCTATCACGAAGCCGGTCACGCCATTGTCGGCCTGAACGTCCCGCAGCACGATCCGATCCACAAGGCAACGATCATCCCCAGGGGCCGGGCGCTTGGCCTGGTACTCAGCCTGCCGGAACGCGACCAGTTGTCGGTGACCTACACCAAGTACAAATCCAAGATCGCCATGGCCATGGGTGGCCGCGCGGCCGAGGAATTGACCTTTGGCTCGGACAACGTGACTTCGGGGGCGGCGTCCGACATCCAGCAGGCCTCCCGCATCGCCCGCGCCATGGTCACCCAGTTCGGCTTTGCCGAGGAACTGGGCATGGTGGATTACGCCAACGAACAGCAAAGCCATCTGGGCGCCTATCAGGCCGGCACGACGCATTCTGAGGAGATGCAGAAGCGCATCGACGAGAAGGTGAAAGAGATTGTCGACGAAGGCTATGAGCGCGCCAAGCAGGTTCTGACCGAAAAGTCCGAGGACCTGGAGCGTCTTGCCCAGGGTCTTCTGGAATACGAAACCCTGACCGGGATCGAGATCACCAAGGTCATCGCAGGCGAACCCTTGAACCGCGGCGACGACGACGAGGACGACACGCCCGACACCGGCGGCACCGCCAGCGTGACGGCGATCCCAAAGACCAAGCCACGCAAAAAGCCGGACAGTGGCGACGGTCTGGAACCGGAACCAGAGCCGACAAGCTGACAGAAATCAAATCAAAATGCCCCGCGCCCGCCGCGGGGCATTGTTTTTTTCTGCCGATCCCTTTTGATGGCGCGACATCCAGGAAATCAGCCGGGGCCAACCATGGAACTGTCGTCATTCGCACTGATCGCCGAAATCGTCGCTGCCGTCGCGGTTATCGTGTCACTTCTTTTTGTCGGCTACGAAGTCCACCAGACACGCAAGCAATCGGAACTGTCGAACTGGCGCGATGTCCTGCAGGGGATGATCGACTACAAGGCGGCCACCAACGACATCGGGTTCGCGGACCTGATTTCCCGGGGCCATGCCGATTACGACAGCCTCAGCGCGCCCGAAAAGCTGAGTTTCGGGCTTTATCTTGAGCAGGGCATTCATGTCTTTGGCAACTTCATCAAGCACAACGACTCGCTTCCGCAAAAGCTTCAGGGGCTGGAAAGCGCCATTGGCCAGAGTTTCTGCGATCTTCTGACGACGCCGGGCGGGGCGGCTTGGTGGGAAGACGCACAGGCGCGGGGCAGGTTCATGCCGGATACCTACCAGACGACCAACCGCCTGATCAGGGAAACCGGATCGGTGGCGACCGCCTTGGACTGACACCACTTACCGGCGAAGCGGTTCGCCCCCAAGCCCATGCACGCCTTGCCGCTGCAACGCGCTGACCAGGGCATCGGTGTCGATGTCCTGCACGGGCTGGTCCGAAGCAATCGCCATGGCCGCCGCCGTGCCGGTGGCCTGTCCCATGGCCATGCACTGGGGCATCCCACGGACCGAGGCAAAGGCCGTCGGATCGGCGCAAATGATGCGGCCTGCAAACATCAGGTTGGCGATGTCCCGTGGCACGAGCGAGCGAAACGGGATGGTGTAATAGCCACCGCTTTCGACGATAGCGTCGTGAGTCATCCCCGCATCGGTGCGCATCACGTCGTCGATCGGGTTGTCACAGCAGACGATGCCATCCGGAAACCGGGTGCCGCGCGCCAGATCCTGCCCGGTGACCCGATAGACCGCCTCAAGCTTGCGGGTTTCGCGCACGCCTACGGTCGGACCCAGATTGGTCATCCGTGCGTTTTCAAACCCCGGCACATCCGATTTCAGGAACTCCGCCAGTTGGTGACACCGGCGCCGCCCTTCCTGGGTGGCCTGCCCGACCCCGACGGGATCCGTGCCATCGACACCGCGAATAACGATGGAATTGCAGAACACCGTGCCGTCGTGAAACCCCTTCATCAGGTAAAGCTGCGCAAGATCAGGGTGCAGGCGGTCCTCCTTTATCCCCCGGGAGGCGTAAGCGG
>JABDJO010000077.1 GCA_013002465.1 Silicimonas sp.
CAACGGCGCAGGGAAAGCCGTTTACTCCGGCTGGTTTCACCAACTGGTTCAGGGACATGGTTCGCGAGGCTAAGCTGCCCGACGGTTTGAGTCCTCATGGGCTTCGCAAGGCGACGTGCCGCCGGTTGGCCGAAGCCGGATGCAGCCCTCACGAGATCATGGCCATATCGGGCCACAAGACCCTCTCGGAAGTCACGCGATACACGGACGCCGCGAACCGTCAGAAGCTCGCCAAGCGGGCGATGGATTCTTTCGGGAAGATCGAAACCGGAACAAAAATTGTCAAACCGGGCCGGAAGGTTTGACAATCTAGGGCCTAAGCCCTTGGAAACATAAGGCTCAGAAAAGTAGGTGGCGGAGAGACAGGGATTCGAACCCTGGAGACGGTTTCCCGCCTACACACTTTCCAGGCGTGCGCCTTCGACCACTCGGCCACCTCTCCGGCTGGGGCTGATTAGCCGATTGTGCCGACCATTCGCAAGGCCTCTGTGGCAATCAAGTCAAGCGATGGCCCGCGTCGTCGAAGAAGTATGCTTTCTCCGGTGGATACGCCAAGCGCACAGAGCGCCCTTCTTCCACCTGATGTTGACCAAACAACCGTGCCGTCAGCTGATGTTCGCCCGCCATGGCAATCAGATTTGTATCGCCGCCCAAGTGTTCGACATGACTGACGGTGGCCTCAAGTGGGCCGCTGTCGTTTAGCGTCAAATCCTCGGGTCGTACGCCCAGGATGCGTTTGTCACCGTCCTGAACGATCGCACCCGGAAGGAAATTCATCGCCGGCGAACCCAGAAATCCCGCCACGAACTGGTTGGCGGGGTTGTTATAGAGTTCCATCGGGCTTCCGATCTGTTCGACCCGGCCATCGCGCAACACAACGATCTTGTCAGCCAGCGTCATCGCCTCGGTCTGATCGTGGGTTACATAGACCATCGAGGTCCCAAGCTGACGGTGAAGGTTGGCAATCTCGATCCTGGTATTCATCCGCAGGGCTGCGTCCAGGTTCGAGAGCGGCTCGTCAAACAGGAAAAGTTTTGGTTGGCGAACAATGGCACGGCCGATGGCGACCCTTTGGCGTTGACCGCCCGACAATTCGGACGGGAACCGGTCAAGGTAGTCGCCGAGGTTCAACATCCGGCTTGCCTCGGCCACACGCTCGTCGATCACCGCCTTGGATTGACGCTCCTGCTTCAGGGCCAGCGACATGTTGTTGCGCACCGATAGATGCGGGTAAAGAGCATAACTTTGAAACACCATGGCGATGCCGCGTTTGGAAGGCGGGGTCTGGTTTACCACTTTTCCGGCAATTTCGACTTCGCCCGAGGTCGCATCCTCAAGCCCCGCGATCACCCGCAGCAACGTGGATTTACCACAGCCCGACGGGCCGACGAAGACGACGAATTCGCCTTCCTCGACGGTCATGTTTATGTCTTTCAACACTTCGACAGTGCCAAATGATTTGCAGACGTTGGTCAGGGAAAGCGCCGTCATGGGCGTGCCTCCTTTAGTGAAACGGGCTGGCCGGAGCGGATACTTTCGTCGGCAGCCAGGCAGATGGCGAGCGATTGCACCGCGTCCTGCATGTGGCGGGAGAGATCGATGTCCTCGGCGATGGCCCGCAGCATGAAGTCCTGCTCGGCATTACAAAGGTCCTGATGGCCAGGTTCGTCGGGCATTTCGATGGTGCGGTCGCCCTTGGGCGTATGCACTAGGATACCGCCGACCTTGGTGTGCCCGTCGATGTCAGCGGACGCGCCCTTGTTGCCCTCGGTGATCGAGACAGCGCCATTCGGCGAAACGATGTCTTTCACGAAGAAGGCGGTTTCCGACATCATCGGACCCCAACCAGCCTCGTACCAACCGACGGAACCATCGTCGAAGACCACCTGGAACTGGCCATAGTTGTACATGTCGGGCGCAATTTCGTCCGACAGTCGCAGACCCATGCCATGAACCCTGACCGGCAGTGCGTCGGTGATCTGGCACATGACGTCGACATAATGCACACCGCAATCCACGATCGGACTAGTGGTCTGCATCAGCGCCTTGTGTACTTCCCATTCCGCGCCCGAAGACTGCTGGTTCAGGTTCAGGCGGAAGACAAATGGTCCACCCAAAGCGCGGGCTTCCTTGATCAGGCGCGTCCAGGATGGGTGGTGGCGCAGGATGTACCCGACAACCAGTTTGCGGTTCGTGGTCTTTGCCGTTTCGACGACACGGTTTGCATCGGCGACGGTCATGGCCAGCGGCTTTTCGACGAACACATGAGCGCCCGCTTCCATGGCAGCGCAGGCATAGTCGGCGTGGGTGTCGGTATAGGTTGCAATCACCGCCAGATCAGGGGTCGTCGTTTGCAACGCTTGATGAAAGTCGGTGAAGGTCGGGTAACCGCCAAGATCGTCATTCTCAACCAAGCCCGAGCGGTTGACCAACCCGACGATCTTAGCCCCCGGGTGATGATGGTGGGCCAAGGCATGGGACAATCCCATGTTGCCCAATCCCGCAATCAGAACCCGGGTCATTTAACTGCACCCGACGTGATGCCGCGAATAAGCTGCCGCGAAAATATGACGTAAAGCACCAGCACCGGCAGGATCGCCATCGAAAGCGCCGACAAAACCGCGTTCCAGTCGGTGACGAATTGACCGATGAAGACTTGCGAGCCAAGGGTCAGCGTCTTGGTTTCCTCGGCAGGGGCCAGGATCAGGGGAAACCAGAGGTCGTTCCAGATCGGGATCATGTT
>JABDJO010000083.1 GCA_013002465.1 Silicimonas sp.
CCCCTCAGGCACCCGTAGCTCAGCTGGATAGAGCGCTGCCCTCCGAAGGCAGAGGCCAGAGGTTCGAATCCTCTCGGGTGCGCCAATGAAATCAGATAGTCGCGAATACCCGGCTGGCGCTGACCTCCGACCAGCTACTGTTTCAACAAGTGAAATCGCTGTTCCTTTGGCGCAGCGGCGATGAGCTTTGCGACCATTGCGGCGACCGCGGCAATCAAGAAAGCAATGAGTATCGCGAAGCGCCCGGTTACTTCGTGATGGCAGTGAAGCGTGGCTGGGCCTGGCCCGTAATTGAGGGCTCCGTGCCCTGAAAACTGGATCGCCAGAAGCCGATGTTTTTTCTTGGATACACGGGCAGGGAAAAGAGCGAAATCACATGCGCGTGCCCATGCCCGGCACGGGAATGGTGCGGTTGCCCTGGGAACTGCCGTGTCCTCAGAATAGCGAGCGGGGCGGCCGGGTCCCCCTCACAACCAGCCTGCCGCCCTAAGATCGGTCTCGAAGGATCGACCGACCGGGATATCGGTCCCGTCCGTCGTCTTGATGATGCGTTTGCGGTTCTCCTGCCTGATCTGGTCCACAGCGGCGGCGGACACCCACCAGGATTTGTGAACTTGCATACCGTCGGTGCCGGCCAGGTCGCGCGCAGCGTCCTTCATGCGATGAAGCGTCAGTCCATCGCCCTCGTCGGTGAAGACACGCAGGTAATGATCCTCCATCCGCATATACCGGATCGTCCCAGAAAGGCCGTCGGGCTTGCGTGACAAGCGGCCAATCGCAGGGCGATGGTCGGCTGGTTCGACGTCCTGCAAATGTTCGGCTGTTTCGCCAAAATCCGCGCCCTCAATTATCGGCCATCGCTCGATCAAGAGGTACTGAACGAGACAGAAGACCAGGTTGATGACCGTCACGTTCAGATAGGTCAACCAGGGTGGCGGCAGACCCTCTGGCGGCGCGACGATGATATCAAGCAACCACCGCACTTCGAAGGTCAGGGGCGCGGCGCCAATGATCGCGGTGGCAAACAACAATGCCAATCCAGGCCATCGCTCGGTTCCGAAGCTGGCGCGCACGCCCCGAGCAATCAGGATCATTTGCAACCAGCCTGCGGTGACAGCGACGCTCCAGAAAGCCACCTGACCGGGAATTGCTTCGCGGCCCTCCTCGTTTACCGAGATCCAGATCATCAGGGTCGCCGTGATGATGATTGCGGCGCCATACCGTAGTTGGATGTTCGATCTTAGGCTCTGCATCCCGGGTAGCGGCTCCACTCCGGTGTACCGTTCACGTTTCGTGAACTGTACCACGAACGCGGCTTGCGAAGAAATTGCAACGTTTCCGAAGGCTTGCTGGCACCCCGTGATCGGCAAACGGCAACCTCTTTGCATCACGAACGCAATCACAAGGAACCGCGCCATGCAATATACCTTCAGAACACTCATGCTTGCCGCCGGGCTTGCGGCAACCCAAGCATCAGCCGGTCAGATCGAACTGACGATGACCGGTTTTGCCAGCGACGCTGGTCAGGCCCGCATCGTTCTCATGGAAGGGATAGAAGGCTATTCCAGCATCCGTCCCGTGACACTGACCGCGAGCGTGCCGATCCAGGATGGAACCGCACGCTGGAGCGCCGACGTCCCACCGGGCACCTACGCCATCATTGCTCATCACGACAAGGATGCGAATGACGAATTGAATCGGCCGGTCTTCCAGCTGCCGCTCGAACCTTACGGCTATTCGAATGGGGCCTGGACCAGTGTTGGTCTGCCCGCCTTTGACGACGTGGCATTCGAGGTAGGCGAGGGCACCGCACCGCAGCGCATTCCGATGCGAACGAATGCCTTTGTCACGCTGGCCCAGATCTGCGCCGCAGGTGCAGCGGCGCTGGCCGCTCTCTTCGCCATAATCGCGTTTCGTCGTCGCCCTGCAATTCGTCGACTTTGAAGAAAGGACAAGAACCATGAACATCCAAACCATTACCCGTGCCGGCGCCCTGGGCATGATCATAAGCGGCCTTGCGCTCGGTTATTCCTACGTTTCGCATCCGCACCACATGTCGCCCGAGACCATCGCAACGCCATTCTGGGTGCTGATCCATGCACTTTTCGCCCTCTCGCTTGTGTTGGGCCTTCTGGGCACAACCGCGCTTTACGCACCGACCGCCGAACGCGCCGGTCGCTGGGGGCTTGCAGGTTTCGTCGCGCTGTTTATCGGAATGATGCTGATCTTCGGGCTCGATTACTATGAAGTGCTGATCGCGCCATACCTCGCCGTCCATTACCCGGAGGTCATTGCCGACCATGGTGCTGGCGATGCCATGGGACCAGTGGCCATATTCTTTCCGTTGGCCGGAGTTCTGACCGTGCTTGGCTATGCCGCGCTTGCCTATGGCTGGATGAAGGCCGGAGTGCTGCACAAGCCAGTTGCTGTCGCCATGATCATCGCCGCGTTGGCCTTTGGTTTTGGCCTCAGCCCGATCGGCGGCTTGATGGCCGCGAGGATCACCGCCGCCGCCTTTGGTGCCGCGCTCATCGCGATCGGCGTCTCGGCGTTGCGGTCCTCCGCGTTCTCTGCGGCGACCGCCTGAGATCAGTGCCAGGCTGCTGTCCACCGGCAGCGGTCTGGCACATTCCCGAAAGGGGACGATCAATTCTGCGCCAAATTCTTTTCTGTACGGCCATCTCTGCCGGAATGACCGCCCCAGATGATGACACAACGCCTGCCAACAGACATTGCCATGCACGATGCCGAGACGGTATGACCTGTGTAAATTCAGTGATATGCTGCTTGCCGGATAGACGCAGCGGTGAATGGCAGCCTTGTCAGTCGCAGTCCAACAGCATCGAAGACCGCGTTTCCAATCGCCCCCAGAGTCGGGCCGGGCGAGGCTTCTCCCGCCCCAAGGGATTTTTCGTCGGGCTGGTCCTGCAGGGTTACCGAGACCTTGGGTATGTTGTCGAAACGGATCACGGGATAGCTGTCCCAATCACGGGTCTGGATGCCGTCTCGATCCCATTTGACCTCTTCGTGCAAGGCCCAACTGGCTGCCTGGACAAGGCCGCCTTCCAACTGAGCGGTCAGACCTTCAGCATCAACGATCCTGCCTGCGTCGGCTACGATAGCGGCCCGATGCAATTGAATTTCGGCCATGTCGTTGACCGTGAGTTCGATGGCAACGGCAACGCGGGTCATGGCGTTCTTGTATTGCGCAAACGCGACGCCGCGTCCGGTCGCCTCGGTTAGATCAGGCCAGTGCGATAACTGGTCTTGCAGAGTCAAAAGCACATTCCGCGCCCTGTCGTCGTCCAGATGAGACAGGCGGAAGGCGATCGGATCGGCCCCGGATTTCCGGGCAATGGTGTCCATAAAGCTTTCGATGGCAAAGATATTCACAGCGGCCCCCAGGCAGCGCATGGCCGAAGTCCGATGCGGCAGGTCCGGGACAAGATTTTTTACCAGGCGTTTGTTCTCAATGGCATAAACCGGGTCCAGATTGCGATGCATTCCGGCATGTACGCCCATGTTCGGTGCAGCAGGTGTCGGGCCGATTGGCGTTTCGCGAAACCGATTTGCCAGAAGCTTTCCGGGTCCGGCACGCTTGGGCCCGGGCCGTGGCCGACCGCGATGCGTGTCGCTAAAGACCTCGGCCGAGAATGCAGTGATGCTGCGGCCGGAGGTCTTTGCGGCAAGCTCGACCGCCATGGCTGGGGCGAAAGGTTCCCACATGTGTTCGTCCTCGCGGGACCATTTCAGCAGGATCGGACGGTCAGGGTGTGCCATGGCGACAAGCGCTGCCTCGAAGGCCGCGTCGTCGGCCCCTGTATGGCCATAGCACCCGGACCCCGGCATATGTTCAATGATGACCTTCTCCAGAGCCAACCCCAGGCTGTCAGCGATGCTTTCCCGAAGCGGATAGATGCCCTGGCTGTGGCTTTTCAGGGTCAAAACTCCATCCGACCATTGCGCCATCGCCGCCGAAGGCCCGAGCGAGCCGTGAAGCTGGTAGGTGCGTTCATACCGCGCGGTGTGATCCGGCAATACGAGCGGCTCTGGAATCGGGCCTTTGGTCGGGGCAGCCTTCGGGGCATGGAAGCGGGCGGACTTCGACGCATTCAACAGCGTGAACACATCGGTTTCCGGTAGGCCCTTTCCAACGTCCCAGTCGCATGCAATGGCAAGTTTCTGTGCCTGATCCACCACCGGCCATTCATTCGGTCCGACCACGGCAAGGAAACTGCCGTCTTCAATCAGGTGGAGGCCCTTCGCCGCGAGGCGCGCCCGCGCGGTTTCGGGAACGCCGTTTAGCCGTGCATGCACATGAGGCGGTCGCACTACACGGGCGTGCCACATGCCGGGAACGTCCAGATCGTGGATAAAAGCGTGGCCCCCTCGGACCATTTCGGCAATCCCGCGCATCCGTGGTCGGGGAGGGGACTGATAGGGGCGGGCGACAGGCAAGGCAGCGGGATCGACAAGATCATCCTTGCCGAGGTTTTCGATCAACTCGATGACGGGAAAGCGGTGGTTGGTTCCCGGCAGAAAGATCGCGCCATCTGCCAAAGCCCACTCTTCAGGCGCACCGCCATATTTTGACGCCAGCCTTTTGCGAAGTGTGGCCCGAAGCGTTGCGGCAGCACATTGCACGGCCTTCCCCGATTGCTCTATGGAATTGCTGCCAGAGGTCATTCCTTCGTCCGGCGCTTTGTCTGTCCGGACCGTTGCGATGTCGATCCGATTGAAGGGCACGCCAAGTTCTTCGTGCGCGATCTGGATCAGGGCGGTAGAGATGCGCTGGCCGATATCGACCTTGCCGGTTCGTACCAATAGAAGGCCGTCCTGGGCCGTGATCCAGTCGGCGATCCGGGGATAGGCGGCAAGGCTCATGACTTTGCCGCCGCCTTTACTGCCCGAAACACGCGTGGATGCGATCCGCATCGGCAAAGGTGCGGAGTGAGCGCCTGGGCGATGTCGACCCGGTTCGGTGAGGGGTTGTCATCCAGCAGCGCCGTCGCGGCCACCACAAGACCTGCAGTGCAATAGCCGCATTGGGCTGCCGAATAGGTGACGAATGCCGCCTGCACGCGGCTGCCGGTGTCGTTGGCGTCGATGCCTTCGATGGTGGTGATGGACTTGCCTTCGAATGCCGACACCGGTGAGACACAGGACAAAACCGGCGCACCCTCGACAAGAACCGCGCAAGCCCCGCATTGTTCCAACCCGCACCCCAGTTTGGTGCCTTTGAGTTTGAATTCATCGCGCAGAACGTAGACCAGCGGCGTGTCGGGGTCAGAAGTCACCCGGCGCATTTCGCCGTTAACGTTCAGCGTGAGTGTCACGAGGTGACGCGCTCCCATCTGATATCCACGTCAACGTCAGCCGATTTGAACAGGTTCAAAACAGGACAACGGTATTCAACGTTCTTGATCAAACGCTGAAAGCGTTCTTCGGTCTCGTCGGTGTGGACACGGATGCGCATTTTAACCCAGTTGAAGTATGGCCGAACCCCCTGGACGCCACGGCTTCCCCTTTGGTCGACTTCGCCATCGGCATCCATATCTACGGCAGAATAATCGAAGCTCATCGCCTCGGCGCAGCGGTTGATGATCACGCCTTCGCACCCCAAAAGCGACGACAGCGTCATTTCCAGAGGTGTTGGGCCGGTGTTGGTGCCCTTTTCGTCGGTGACGACGATATGATCGCGCACCATCATCACCGAACGGGTCGAGGCTTCGTTACGCGCGCTGACGCGTCGGATGCCAAGCGCCTTTTTCGTCGGGTCGACAGAGGGTTCCAGAAGGTCGGTTTCGCTCACGTTTTCATCTCCAAAATATCAAGACCGTCGTTTCGGTCGAGCAGGTAAATCAGGCCAGCGTCGTCGACATCCACATCGTTCGACTGGGCAGGGCCGCCGACGCCCGGTTCGGGAATGTAATGCGCGACCTCTTGTGGCAGGTAGGGGTCGGCCAGATCGAGTACGCGCAAACCACCTGCAAACCACGTGGCATAGACCAGCGTGCTGTCCAGCTTTTCCCGAAACTGGTGGCCGCCGAAACGCACGCCCGGCTGCCCCACCCAAGGGCTGGCCCGTTCGCTCAGATCCCAGGCGGCGACGGGGATCATATTGTCGAGGTCGGTAACATCCATGATCCAGATGAAGCCATGCAGCCGCCCGGGCAAGTGGTCGTGTTCCTCGTCGATGGCCACGGCATAGCGGCGACCGCCGATCAGGTTTTCCAGTGGCATGACCGTATGGGTCGGTTCAGGGATGGCGGGCGGAAACTCGTAGGACCCGATCACCTTGGGCGCCGTCATGTCGCTTGCGTCCAGCACCCGGAAGCCCGCATGCCAGACCGCCGCCCACAGTTCGTCGCCTGTGCGCATGGCGTGGTGCAGACGAACGCCGTAACCTTCCCAGGTAGGTGTCTCGCCGCCGGCCAGGTGCTGGCCCGGCACATGCCAGCGAGAAACCTCGACCGGATTGGACGGTTCAGAGATGTCATAAGTCACCAGGATATTGCCGACATACCCCTCCATCTCGGTCGAGATATAGGCATGGCGCGCGTCCATATCGAAGCGATGCACGCCGAAGCCGTGTGTCTTGACATAGGACAGAAGCTTGGGCGCTGTCTTGTCCGAGATGTCCCAGATGCGAAACCCGCCGCTGTCATAGCCGCGGGCCAGTCCTTCTTCGAGGACGGCGATATCGGACGGCTTGACTTTCAGCCGCGAGGCAACGTCGGCGTCTGATAGCCCTTCGGCGCGCAAAGCGGCAATCTTCTCGCCCTTCCGCAGGAAATGCCGTCGGTCCTGTTCGACATTGGTGATCATGATATCGCCCAGCACGCGCACCTTGTGGGTGTGCGACCACTCGTCAGACGGCGGCACATGGGCGACAACCTTTGGCGCGCTCGGATCACGCACGTCGATGATCGAAGTGCCCATGGGTGGTTTCATGTGGCCGACAAATGCAAACCCGTTCTGCACGACGACCTGACCCCCGCCCGCGATATCGAGATGACCCAGCCTGCGGATGTTGCGAGCCAACTGGTATTGAACTTCCAACTTCATTGCCTCACCACTTTCGCTTTGTTGCGCCTTCGATTGAGTACCACCGGCGTTATCAGCGACACGACCAGCGCGACCCAAAGCACATTGCCAAGGTTGGACGAAAACAGCGTCATAATGTCTCCGTCGGACTTCTTCAGCGCCAAAAGGAAATATCGCTCCAGAAGTGGCCCCAGGATGATCCCGATAAGGATGGCGGCCACATGATAGCCGGTGCGCCGCGCGACATATCCCAGAACGCCGAAACCAAGGGCAAGGTACATGTCGAACATGTACTCGCGCGGCACGAAACCACCGACCAGGGTGAACGATATGATCATCGGCGCGAGGTAAATCGTCGGGATCGTCGTCACATGGCTCATGTAGCGCGACAAAGGCAGGATGGTGAGGAACATCAGCAAGTATGCCACCGCCATCGCCATGAACATGCCATAGCCGATCTTGGGTTGGTTCTCGAACAGTGACGGCCCGAAGCTGACGCCGTGGAACTGCATGACGACCAACATGATCGCCGCCGTCGCCCCGCCCGGAATACCCAGGACCAGAAGCGGCACGAGTGTGCCCGATGTCACGCCGTTGTTGGCGCTTTCGGGCGCGATCAATCCCTCGGGATGGCCGGTGCCGTAAAGTTCGGGCGTCTTGGAAACGGTGCGTGATTGTTGGTAGGCGACGAAACTGGCGATCGAGGCTCCGGCGCCGGGGATGACGCCGATCACAAGTCCGATCAACGAAGTCCAGACAATGTGCCACCATCGTGCAAGCGCCATACGCACGCCTTCGAACGTGTCGTGCCAGTTGCTGTGCCGCACGTCGCCTTCGTGTGTGACGATCACCTTCTTTTCGATGATGATGAAGGCTTCGGAGACGGCGAAAAGGCCGACAAGAGCCGGGATCAGCGGCACGCCGTCATAGAATTCCAGGAACCCGAATGTGCCGCGTGGGGTCGCGTAAACCACGTCGGTGCCGATCGAGCCGATCATCAATCCCAGGAACCCCGCGATCAGGCCCTTGAGCATGTCCTGCGATGCAATCGACGCGATCAAAGAAATGCCGAAGAGCATGACGACGATCATCTCGACCGAGTGCATGTAGAACCCGACGCGCGCCAGGATCGGCATGGTGGCGAGCGCAATCAGCGTCGTCAGCAAACCGCCGATGGATGAAGCAACGAAGGAAATGGCCAGCGCTTGCTGACCCTTTCCCGCCTTGGCCATCGGATAGCCATCAAGCGGCGTCGCTGCCGCTCCCGCCGTGCCGGGGATATTGACGAGGATCGCCGGAATGCCCGCCCCCATGCGGGCCGCGCAATAAAGCGTCACCATGAAAACTAGCCCGGTCTGAAGGTTCATCGCCAACGTCAGCGGCATCAGGATGATGATCGTGTTCGCAGCCGAAAAGCCGGGGATCCCGCCCACGATCAGGCCCAGGAAGATCGTCGGAATGATGACCCACCAAAAGCCGATGGTCTCGAAGAAAACCTCGATCAGGATCGCGCCGGTCTCACCCATTGGCCAGCACCGCCTTCATCGTCGTTTCGAACCAGCCGCGCGGAAAACGCGTGTCGAAGGCCCAGATGAACACCGCCCAACCCCCAAGCGCCATCGCCGCCGAAATCGCCGTGATGAACAGAGGCCGCTTCCCCTTCGACAGGATGATCATGCTGAGGGTGAGGAACAGGAAAGTGGTCAGCGTGAACCCCAACCGCTCGATCAACAGGCAATAGCCAAGCGTGGTGAAGAACAACCCAATCCGCCCTGTCGCGATGTCGTCCCGGCTGAAAAGATTGCCGAACCCAAGCGAGCCTTCCCCCTGTCCAAGCATGACAACGCAGCGCAGAATGAACATCCCACACACCAGCAGAAGAACCCCGCCCACGGCAAAGGCACTCACCTGCGCCGTCCAGGGCGAATTCCAGATCGTCGAGAAGAAATAAAGCGTGAAGGCAATGGCCAGGCAGGGTATCACCAATTCCCCGCCCAACTGCCGCCGGGTCTTTTTCGTGTCCATCATCCCACCTGCCTGCCGGTCAGTCGAAAAGGGCCGGGCGCAAGGCACGCCCGGCCCGATATGCCTCAGGCGCCGGTCAGAAGTGGTTTGTACTTCTCGCCCAGTTCCAGCATCGCCGCCTTGAACGCGGCGCATTCGTCGACACCGCCATAGTTCAGGTACTCGGGCGTGCCCTTCGATGCGACATAGGCTTCCAGCAATGCCGGATCGTCGAAGGTGGCCTTGAAGGTCGTCATCAGCTTGTCCATCCGGTCGGGATGGTCGTCGGCGGCTTTCTTGTGGATGCCGAAGGCACGCGATGACAACATTTCGGGCAGGTCTGTGCCATAGACGTCGTTCATGCTGGGCGCATTGTGCAACCGCTCGCCGACACGGTTCTCACCAAAGATCAGAAGCGTCTTCACGGCATCACCCGCGGCGATCACGGACCCGGACGTCAGGACCGAGAAATCAACCTCGCCCGTGACCGCGCCGGCCACCGTGTTCTTGCCACCTGACAAGGGGATCAGGTTGAAATCTGCGCCCGTCACCTCGCCCAGCGACAAAAGCCCGATCGACGCGGGATGCGCCATGCGGCTGGTGCCCACGTTCAGCTTGCGCTTCTTGCCCTCGGCGATGATGTCGTCGAGCGTCTGCAACTTGCTTTCGGACCCGACGAACAGGCACCCAGGGTCGGTATCGACACGACCAAAGTAGAAGTAGTCATCAACATCGAAGGTTGGCGGCTGCATCGCCCAGTTCAACACCTCGGGACCCATGTTGCCGAAGATGAGGCTATAGGCATCCGGTTCGTTTTTCCCCATGTAAACTTCGTAGCCAACGCGGCCCGAGGCCCCTGGGAAAAAGCCTGGCTCGAAGTCCGTGCCCAGCTTGGTTTTCCAGATGCTGGAAAACGCGCGGAAGTTCCGGTCGGCACCGCCGCCCTCGCGGGTTGGTATGATCACCGAGATATTGCGCTCGGGGTATCCCGCGGCGTGAGCGATATGTGGTGCAGCCAGGATCAGCCCCGAAGCGGCTGCACTTGTGCCAAGGAATTTCCGGCGACTGAGATCTGATGTCTTGGACATTGTATCCTCCCATTTTCATTTTGATTGTGCGCTTCTTGATGTGTCGCCTGGACTGCGCTTTGTTCAGGCGTTCTTCTTTATCTCTCCGGCGACGGCGGCTCCTTCATCGCTTACGTTTCCAGAACCGAGGGGTGAAACAGCGCTTCGGGCCGCACCCGCTTAGCCGCCAAAAACTGCTCGACCGAATACCGGCATATGGCGTCGATCTCGGCCCGATTGGCCGCGAGCCCATAGCTCCAGAAGTCTGGACCAAGCGTTGCAATCGTCCGCTCCATCGAGGCACCCAACCAGGGCAGAGATAGCCGGTTTGAATTGCCCAACCAGATCGACCGCAATCGCTCCAGGGCCATATTCTTTGCCTGGACGAAGGCCTGGTAGAACGCAGCCACCAACTCGGGACGCGCCTCGGCAATGGATTTCCGAATACCAATCAAATGCATGATCGGGAAGAACCCGGTTCTTTTGTGATAAGCCTGTTCGGCAGTTTCGAAATCGGGGATCAATCGAACCAGATCGTCGCTCCCGTCCAAAAATTCCTGCGGAGGTTTCGGAGCCAAGAGCCCGTCAATCTCGCCCCTCAACAACATGTCCTGAAGCGTGTCGCCTTCCTCAATCGGCTCGACAATCATGCCGTCGGGTAGGTTTAGCTCCAGCCTTTCGCGCCGCACACCTTTATCCAAAGCGCCGGTGCGCCAGTGGATCGAGTCACAGGTCACACCATATTCATCCGCCAGAATACCACGCATCCAGACCGCTGCCGTCATCTGATACTCAGGCACGCCGATCCGGCGCCCGGCAAAATCAGAAGGACTTTCGATGCCCGAGCCTGCGCGGGCGAAGAAACCGCTGTGACGGAACGCACGGCTAACAAAAGCGGGGATGGCGGTGTAATCCGAACCGCCCCGCGACAGTTGCAGGATGTAACTGGAAACCGACATCTCGGTGATATCAAACCGGGCCTCTCCGACGGCCCAAGGAAACAGCTTGGACGTTGGATGGACTTCGCAGTGCAGTGAAACTCCTGGCACGTCGACACGGCCATCATGCAATGCCATGACGCGGTCATGATCCCATGTGCCAAGTGTCAGTTCCAAAAGTTATTCTCCATTTGCGGCGTGTATTTCTAGACGACTTTTACCGTGAAGCTCCCCAAGCCCTCGACAGCGATCTCCATCTCGTCGCCACGCTCCACAGCCGCGACACCGGAAGGCGTCCCGGACATGATGACGTCGCCTGCCGCCAGTTCGAAGTACTCGGACAAATAGGATATCATCTCGGGGACCTTCCAGATCATCTGGTTAAGGTCGCCTTCCTGCTTTACTTCGCCGTTTACCTTGAGTGTGATTGCACCTTCGTTCAAAAGCCCGGTTTCCGACACCGGGTGGATTGGCCCAACAGGCGCCGAGCGCTCGAATGCCTTCCCGATTTCCCATGGCCTACCCAGTTTCTTTTGGGCCCCCTGAAGGTCGCGGCGCGTCATGTCCAAAGAGAGCGCGTATCCGAATATGTGAGCCTCGGCCTCCTCTAGGGCGATATTCGTGCCACCCGACTTCAACATCACTGAAACCTCGGCTTCGTGATGCACGTCCGAGGAATGCGGCGGATAGGGAAACGTGCCCGACGGATCAAGATTGCTTGGGTTTTTCTGGAAGAAGAACGGAGGCTCGCGATCCGGATCGTGGCCCATTTCGATGGCATGGGCGGCGTAGTTCCGACCGATGCAATAGACGCGCCGAACAGGGAACAGGGCGTCAGACCCGGCAATCGGAAGCGCCACGACTGGGGGTTGTTTTATGGCATATTCGGTCATCTGGTCCTCTATCAAGATTGCTTGGGTCAATTCCCAATTATCGCGACGACGCGCATAGATCAATCGCAACCAATCTTGTTTTAGAAAATATTTTGGTTGATTGATTGGGTATATTCGGCCTAAACCCGAACCAATACGGTAAATGATCAACCAATCGAGAACCAAAGTTGACCAAACTTGAGGGATTTGACAGGGAAGACGCAATCGCTGCCTTGACCGGTTTCATTCGCGACGGCGGATATTCACCTGGTGATCGTTTGCCGCCTGAACGTGAGTTGATCGTCAGCCTTGGCATGAGCCGGAACACCCTTCGCCGCGCGCTTGAAGCGTTGGAACGGGACGGTGCCATCTGGCGACATGTGGGCAAGGGGACCTTCGTTGCAGCCCATGGCGGGGATGCGGGCACAGGCACCTTGGCCGAGCTTTCCCAGCAGGTCACGCCGGTTCAATTGATGCGCGCACGGCTGGCGCTGGAACCCGCGATCACCCGCGAGGCCGCTATCAACGCGTCGGGCGAGGCGGTCAAGCTGCTTAAGGTTTCGAAAGATCGTGCCGTGGAAGCAATGAACTGGGACGATTATGAAGCGCAGGACGACCTCTTTCACCGTGCGGTGGCCGAAGCCAGCGGGAATGTGCTGTTGTTGTCCTTGTTCGATCATTTGAACCAGGTGCGCCGGGCCGTGGCGTGGAACACCGTCATACGAAGCTCGGACAGACCGTCGCGCGATCACACAAGCTTTGCGGAACACAACATGATTGTCGCCGCAATCGAAGCGCGTGATCCGGCTGCGGCACATTCGGCCATGCGCGAACACCTGAGTTCCGTTTCGGCGCGACTGTTCAAGGAAAACTGAGAGACGCGGCGAAAGATGCCAAAGCACGGGCCGCACACCATGAACTGTAAAGACTTTAAGGGAGAAGACAGATGAAACATCTACTGAAAAAGACCGCAATTGCGGTATTCGCATTGGGGCTGAGTGCCACTGCGGTTGCCGCCGACAAAATTCGCATCGCGTTGGCGGAAACACCCTCGGACGAACTGGCGGCCTTCTTCGTTGCCCTGGACCGGGCCAAGGCCAACGGGCTCGACTATGAATGGACCGCGTTTTCCGACGAGGAACTCGCCATTCAAGCTGTGCTGAGCGGGCAGATGGATATCGGTTTCGGGACGCCCTATGCGGCCATGCAACGGTCGAAAGCGCCAATTCGCATCCTGTTCCAGTTGTCAAAGCTGAAGTTTTTCCCCGTCACCACAAAGAAGTACAGCAAACTGGAAGATCTCAACGGCGAGCCGATCTTGCTACACTCGCGCGGTGGCGGAACGGATTCGATTGCGAACGTAATCGAAAGCAAGTTGGGAATGGAATTCGGTGACCGGTCTTATGTGCCGGGGTCGTCGAACCGCGTGGCGGCCCTTCTTGGTGGTCGTGCCGATGCAACGATCATCGACTTGTCGAACAAGAACAAGCTGATGCGCAGCGATGCTAGCGGCAATTTCAACGTGCTTGAAATGTTCGATGTCGAAGCCAGTGACGAGGCGCTTTTTGGCAACCTCGATTGGATTCAGAACAACTCTGACGACGTGCAAATCTTTGTTGATGCGCTGCTCAGCACCTGGGCCGACATGCACGAAGATCCCACAGTCATCCGACGTGAAACCAATCCCGATGGTCCGATCGGTCAGCTTCCGGAAGAAATTCTGGCAGAACTCGACGGTTTCTATTCCGACGCTGTCGAGGCCGGTCTTTACTCGCCTGATGGCGGCGGGCGCACGGCCGCCCAGGCAGATATGGAGTGGTATTCGGCTGCCGGGCAGCTTGAAGGCGCACTGGAAGAGCTGAATATCGAGGACTTCTGGTATCTCGCGCCACTCGACGCGGCCATGAAGTGATCCAAAAACCTGCCATCGCGCCGGATAGGGCGGCGCGATGGCTTCTTCCTTGTGGAAATCCTCGATGATGAAACGCGCCAATCTTCTAAAGATACTGTCCGCCCTGATCCTGTTCGGAGCTTGGGAAATCGCGGGCCGCATTCCGGTCAGCCTGGCATTCCCGACGTTCCTGGAATCCATGTCAGCCCTGTTCGCGATGGCCTTCGACGGAACGTTATGGGCGGCATATGGCGAAACGCTTCAACCACTTGTGGTGGGTGTCGCAATCTCTGCCGTTCTGGGCATCGCCATCGGTCTATGGGTCGGCCTGAGTGATTTCTTCGACTGGTTGTTTTCGCCCATTTTCATTGTCATGCAGGCCGCCCCGCTGGCGGCACTGATCCCGCTTCTGGTTTTGGCCTACGGCATTGGACTGACGTCGAAAGTGCTGGTCGTCTGCATAATGGCCATGCCGGTGATTGTGCTGAATACGGCTGGTGCCGTGCGCAATACACCAGAATCGATGAAGGAAATGGGTAAGGCGTTTCTGGCCTCCGACCTTTCAGTTATCCTGAAGATCGTCATCCCAGCAGCCTCGCCAGTGATTTTCGCCGGCCTGCGCCTTGGCATCTCGGCCGGTTTCATCGGCGCGATCCTCGCCGAATTGAAAATCACACCGACGGGTGTCGGCGACATCATCACCTATAGCCGGTCCATCGCCGACTATCCCAGCATGTACGCGGCAATCTTCTCGATCATTCTTCTGGCGGTCCTTTTCCTGAATCTTCTGGAAAAAACCGAAGCCGTTCTCTTCAAAGGAAACCAACGTGGCTATGTCTCGGACTAAGATGGTCGTCGCCGACGACATCCCTGAAAGCGCGGTTTCGACGCGGAACATTTCGAAGAACTACGGCGATGTAGAAGCGCTCCGTGATCTGTCGCTGGAGTTTCCACGGGGGCAATTGACCTCGCTTCTGGGGCCATCGGGCTGCGGGAAGACCACGCTATTGAAGATCATCGCGGGTTTGCTTGAACCGACTTCGGGCGAGGTCGAAGTCAACGGCCAGATGGTGACAGGCCCCGGCCCGGACCGCGCCTTCGTCTTCCAGGACTTTGCATTGCTTCCTTGGGCCAGCGTGATGCGGAACGTGTCGTTTGGCTTGGAAATGCGCGGCGTCGCAAAGTCCGAGCGCGAGGATATCGCAGCACGATATATCAAGGAGGTTGGCCTTGGCGGGTTCGAAAACGCCTATCCGCACGAGTTGTCTGGCGGCATGCGCCAGCGGGTCGGTCTGGCCCGCGCGCTTTCGGTCGATGCCGAGGTGCTTCTGATGGACGAACCCTTTTCGGCAGTCGATGAACAAACCCGCCGAAAGTTCCAGGAGGACTTGCTGGGACTTGTGCAGAACGAAAACAAGACCTTCATCTTCGTCACCCACTCGATCGAAGAGGCGGTCTATGTCTCGGATCAGATTGCCATCCTTCTGCCGCGCCCAAGTCGCGTGCACGAGATCATCCGCCCCTCGGGCTTTCGCGACAAGGGCGTCGATAACATCCGCCGCGATCCGGAATACCTGGATATCGTCGACGAGATCTGGGCCTCGCTCAGAACCTATGTGGAATAGGCCATGACGCTTTTTGGATATCGCCTTCCTGGAATGTCTTCCCTGATCCTTTGGGGCATCCTGTGGGAAATCGTCGGCCAGTCCGGCATGACCTTTTTTGTCCCGCCGTTGTCAGAGGTTGTCGCGACGCTTTTCCAGGTCATTCAGACCGCCGCATTCCAGAAGGCTTTGTACGAGACCGCCTATGCATTCATTGCCGGGGTGTTCTTTGCCATCGTGATCGGCATCCCCGTGGGCATCCTGATGGGCAAGAACCGTCTTCTGGACGAACTTCTGTTGCCTTGGGTGAACGTTTTTCTCAGCGCGCCGTTGACCGCTTTGGTGCCGGTTCTGATGGTGCTTTTCGGTTTTGGCATGAAGGCTATCATCATCACGACGACCTTGTTCGCGATCTGGATCATCATTCTGAACAGCCGGGCAGGCGTAAAGCAGATTAACCGGTCACTGGTCGAAATGGCGCACAGCTTCGGAGCTTCGCCTTTCGATGCATTCTATAAGATATACTTCTGGGCCGCACTGCCCGAGATATTGGGCGGCGTTCGCATCGGCATTATCCGCGCCGTGAAAGGCGTGATCATCGGACAGCTTCTGATCTCGATCGTCGGCTTCGGGGCCCTGTTTGAACTATATTCCGCCAACTTCCTGATGGGGCACTTCTGGGCGGTGCTGATCGTTCTTTTTGCCTTGGCATTCACGATATCAGAATTCCTTGCCTACCTTGAACGCCGTGTTTCGTACTATGCGGCCAAGCGGTAACGAAAAGCAACGAAACCGAGCTTCATCTCGGGATTGCGCTTCACAGGGCACCTTTCTTATAAGGCCAGAATGAAAGCATAGGATCATTGCTTTCTTCCATCGTGCCTTTAGCCGCCTTGGACAGGCAGTCAAAGCCATCACGTCGCCGATGGGCGAAAGCTAATTCTCCCGCCGAAGCCGATCCACCATTTCGGTGTAACCACGGCGTATTGCATGTTCGAGCGGGGTCACACCCTCCCGGTCACTCAGCGAACGATCCGCGCCAGCCGCAAGCAATGCGTCGAGGACCCCAAGATGGTCGGGACCTCCATCGCCAAGAACGACAGCCTCAATCACGGCAGTCCAGTGCAGGTTGTTGATGTGATCAAGCGGTGCTCCGGACTGTATCAGGCGCCGCACGACCTCTACGTGACCAAGATGTGCCGCGGCGATCAACGCGGTTCCATCATAGGGACTTGTCACAAGCCCCGGATCATTGCCAAGCTCGATCGCCAGCGACATCAGTTCGGGATCATCCGCGACCGCAGCGATCGTCACCACGTCATAGGCCTGTCCCTCAAGGGCATTCATGTCCGCCCCGGCTTCGGCAAGAGCCCGAAGCACATCGTCGTTTGATGCAAAAGCGGCAACATGGGCCGGTGTTCGCCCCCTGGAATCGCGCGCGTTTGCGTCGGCGCCCTCTGCCAGCAACTGCCGGACAGAGGCAAGGTCGCCTTCGTGCGCCGCCTGGAAGAGCCCGCTGTACGCGGCGACTTCGCGTGCCGAAGGGGCTGTCTGTGCACTGGCCGAAGCGGCCAGGGCAATCAGTGTTGCAATCATTGCCAATCGTATCATGGCTGTTCTCCCGTTTGCTTGGACCTTTGGCAAAAGGTCCGCGCGGCAGTCGCACGGACTAGGGATTGTCATCACTCAGCGCGGATGGCGTCAAGTCCGGCACGGGCGCAGGCCTCGTCCAGATGGCCGCCGGGTGCGCCACCCACACCGATGCCTCTAACAAGCGCACCGCCAGTCCGGTTCGGAAGGCCACCACACTGGATCACCCTGCGTGTGTAACCTGGGCGAACCGGCGGGGCATTGCTGACATTGAACAGTCGCCAACACGTGACCGCATTTCAAGAGCGCCCTCGAAACACCTTGGGCATCTCACCCAACCAGTAGGGTTTCCCCAGCCATTGCAGCTTTATCCAGCGGGCATCGAAATTTCGGCAAGGACCATGCGAATTGATCCTTGCTTCGCGCATCTTTTCGGTCACGACGAGTATGCGTTGCTCGGGCACGTGATCGGCACAAACAAGTACTTGACGCGGCGCTCTCCCATCATGAGCCGCGCAAGGTTTTCATTCATGTCAGGGGTCGCGGCGCTTCTTGTGCAAAGATGAAATCGGTTGCCGGTTGCAAGCACTATGCGCGGGTCGCCGTAGCTTAGCTGCACCTCCAGGCTGCGGATATAAAACCCGTCCGGATTGGCGACGATATCGTTGGCAGAGTTCACCTCGTTCACGTGGTCGGCCCAGCAAAGGGTGTCGATGCGTGATTCAGCCACTGCGGTTCCTGCGAAAAGTATGGTCAGGGCGGTCAATGTAGCGGACAGTTTCATGTCTATCTCCTGTCGGTTCAATGTTTAACGCTGAACCGCCCATTGCGGATATTGTTGCCAGCAGGGCGGTGTGTTCGTTAGGCTATGAAGCAAGGGAGGGCGCTGAAATGTCCCGAAAGAGCGCCGAAATCGCACCGAAATCGCACGAAATCATTCAACTCGGCGATTTCCGGTTCTTTGTAAAATCCAGGGAATTACAGGATTCTGCGGGCAGTACGGTCACGCTGCGCAGCCAAAGTGCCGACGTTCTGGCCTATCTTGCGATGCATGCCGGTGTGCTGGTGTCCAAAGATGCTCTGATCGCGGCGGTCTGGGGCGATACTTTCGTCACCAACGACAGCCTGGTGCAATGCATCGGCGATATCCGCCGCGCATTGGGTGATGAGAACCACGAGATCGTGCAGACCTCGCCCAGGAAGGGATACAAG
>JABDJO010000119.1 GCA_013002465.1 Silicimonas sp.
TGATTGTAGAGAACCGGGAATTGAAGGCCAGGGTAGCCAGCGGCGATGCGGCGGCGCAGATGCTGTACGGGCGCTCTGAGCAGGCCGAAACAATGCGCGAACAGGTCCGGCGCCTTGCCGCGTTGGAGGGTCCGGTGTTGATCGAAGGTGCTCCGGGGGCTGGGATCGAAAAGGTGGCCGAGGTGATCCACTTGCTATCATCTCGTGCCGAACGGGCTTTTCTGCGCGTCGGCGCCGCGGCCCTGTCGCCCGAGCAACTTGCGGCTCAGGTCGATGCCTGCGGGGGCGGCACCGTGTTCATGGATCAGGTCACAAGCTTGCCGCCGGAAACCCAATTCGCCCTTCTGGGTCTGTTGGACAGTGAACCCAAGGCGCGCATTCTTGTTGGAACGTTCAGCGCGTCTGCGGATTTCAAGACGTTCAACGCGGATCTGCATTACCGGCTTGACGCCCTGAAGGTGCGGATCCCCGCATTGAAGGAACGCCCCGAGGATATTCCGGTGCTGTTTCGTCAGTACGTGCGCCAAGCCAGTGAACAGACCGGGGTGAAGGCGCCCCCGATTACTCAGGAGGTGATCGCCGATCTGATGGCGGAAGATTGGCCAGGGAATGCACGCGCCTTGATGAACGCCGCGACCCGTTTCGTTCTTGGGCTTGGGGCCGATGATGTGGCCGAGGATCTGGGACTGTCTGAAAAGCTGGCGCAGGTCGAGCGCGCGCTGTTGATTGACGGGCTGAAGCGAAACGGAGGCAACGCAAGCCTGACTGCAGAACAGTTCAAGATCCCACGCAAAACGCTTTACGACAAGTTCGCAAAGCATGGGATTCAGCCGAAATCCTATCGCTGAGCACTGTGCGGAAATCCGCACAGTACCTGATTCGATCTGTCACCATATCCGCACGTTTTCGTGATTGCTGCTTGGTCGCCTTCGTGTAATGTTCTGAAAGTACGTCGTTAAATTGCCGAATGAGGAAACTGTTGCGGGGGGCCGTTCGGCAGGACACAACTGAATGCGGAATAACATGCCCCAGAAAAGGGGCCGCTTTTTGGAGGAGAAAGTATGAAGTTCCTGACAACCACATTGACCGCTGCCATGCTGACCGTTTCGGCGGGCGCTGCCATGGCTGCCTGCGACGCCGGCGAAATGGTCATCAAGTTCAGCCACGTCACCAACACCGACAAGCACCCCAAGGGGATCGCTGCCTCGCTGCTGATGGAGCGTGTGAACGAAGAAATGAACGGCACCGCCTGCATGGAAGTGTTCCCGAACTCGACCCTATACAATGACGACAAGGTTCTTGAGGCCATGTTGCAGGGTGACGTTCAACTTGCTGCACCGTCACTGTCGAAATTCGAGAAGTTCACCAAGCAGTTCCGTCTGTTCGACTTGCCGTTCATGTTCAAGGACGTCAGCGCGGTTGATGCATTCCAGGCATCCGACGCGGGCGCTGCCATGAAGGACAGCATGCAAAAACGTGGCCTTCAGGGCCTGGCCTTCTGGCACAACGGCATGAAGCAGATGTCGGCCAATGTGCCACTGGTAAGCCCGAGCGACGCAAACGGTCTGAAGTTCCGCGTGCAATCCTCGGACGTTCTGGTCGCCCAGATGGAAGCCATTGGCGGGTCGCCTCAGAAAATGGCGTTCTCCGAGGTTTACGGTGCGCTGCAGCAGGGCGTTGTGGACGGTCAGGAAAACACCTGGTCGAACATCTTCGGCAAGAAGTTCTTCGAAGTGCAGGACGGTGTGACCGAAACCAATCACGGCATCATCGACTATCTTGTCGTGACCAGCGTCGATTGGTTGGACAGCCTTGATCCTGCCGTGCGCGATCAGTTCATGACGATCCTTGCCGAGGTGACCGAGACCCGGAATGCCGAGGCCTTTGCCGTGAACGAGGCTGCCAAGCAGTCGATCATCGACGCCGGCGGCACCATCCGCCAGTTGAACGACGAACAGCGCGCTGCCTGGGTCGGCGCGATGAAGCCCGTGTGGGATCAGTTCGCCGGAGATGTCGGTCAGGACATGATCGACGCCGCGCAGACGTTCAACGCCGGTAGCTGAACCAAACTATCGAAACCCGCCCCACACCGGGGCGGGTTTTTTCTTAGCGCGCAAGAGGGGTGGGCCGCAATGCATCCGCAACCCGGAGAAAGCTTCGTCGACCGCATAGAAGAAACGCTGATTGCCGTGCTTCTGGGTCTAATGACGCTGATCACATTTGCCAATGTCGTGGCCCGGTACGGGTTCAATTCGAACATCCTTTGGGCGCTTGAACTTACCGTTTTCATGTTTGGCTGGCTGGTGTTGTTGGGGGCCTCATATGCCGTGAAGAAGGGCGCGCATCTGGGTGTTGATATCATTGTCGAAATGGTCTCGCCGCCGGTACGCAGGGTCCTTGGTCTTATCTCGGTCGGCGGGTGCATTATCTTTGCGCTTCTTTTGCTGAAGGGGTCTTGGGATTACTGGGCCAACTTCGCCAATCTTCCGGCGACCGAGGGTCGCTGGTTTCCACTTGGGTTCGAACAGGATTTCCGCGCCAAGGGCTGGTACGAAGTCAACGACATCCCTTTGCCCGAGGTTCTTCGCTGGATGGAAGATGCCTTCAATGACGGCGACGAGTACGAAAAAATTCCACGCATGATCCCCTATATGGTGCTGCCGTTTTCGATGGCCTTGTTGCTGTTCCGTTTCTGTCAGGCCGCCGTGGGCATCTGGTCTGGGAAGATCGACAGGATCGTCGCCAGCCACGAAGTAGAAGACGAGATCGCCGAAGTTCGTGAACAAACCGGGGAGCAGGTCTGATGGAAGTTGTCCTGCTTTTCCTGATGGTGATCGGTTTCCTGCTGATCGGAATGCCGATTGCCGTGTCGCTTGGCCTGAGTTCGGTCCTGTTCCTTCTGTGGTTCTCGGATTCGTCCTTGGCCTCGGTCGCGCAAACCATGTTTGCCGCCTTCGAGGGTCATTTCACGCTGCTGGCCATCCCCTTCTTCATCCTGGCTTCAAGTTTCATGACCACGGGCGGTGTGGCGCGGCGGATCATTCGCTTTTCCATTGCCTGTGTTGGCCATTTCCCGGGCGGATTGGCGATTGCGGGGGTCTTCGCCTGCATGCTTTTCGCGGCCCTCTCGGGGTCGTCGCCGGCCACGGTGGTCGCTATCGGATCAATCGTGATCGCGGGCATGCGGCAGGTTGGCTATACCAAGGAGTTCGCCGCTGGCGTCATCTGTAACGCGGGCACATTGGGTATCCTTATCCCTCCTTCGATCGTCATGGTGGTCTATGCCGCCGCCGTCGAGGTTTCCGTCGGGCGCATGTTTCTGGCGGGTGTGATCCCAGGGCTTCTCGCAGGTTTGATGCTGATGGTCGCGATCTATGCGATGGCCAAGGTCAAGAACCTGCCGAAAGGCGAGTGGAACGGTTGGGGCGAGGTTTGGCAATCGGGGCGCGAGGCCGGTTGGGGGCTGTTCCTGATCGTCATCATCCTTGGCGGCATCTATGGCGGTATCTTCACACCGACCGAGGCCGCCGCCGTTGCAGCAATCTATGCCTTTCTGATCGCCTCTTTCGTCTATCGCGACATGGGGCCGCTTGCAGCACCTCGGGGCCGGTCTTTGTCCGCAGCTTCCGTTTTGGATACGAACATCGAAGATGGGCGGTCGTCCTTGATGCAGAAACCCTGGGCCATCGTGACGGCGTTCTTTCACAGGGATACTCAGGAGACCTTGTTCGAGGCCGGCAAGCTGACGATCACGCTGTTGTTCGTCATCGCCAATGCCCTTTTGCTGAAACACGTTCTGACCGACGAACAGATCCCCCAAAAGATCGCCGAAGCCATGCTGTCGGCGGGCTTTGGGCCGATCATGTTCCTGATCGTGGTCAACATCATCCTGTTGATCGGTGGACAGTTCATGGAGCCCTCGGGCCTTTTAGTCATCGTTGCACCGCTGGTCTTTCCGATTGCCATCGAACTTGGCATCGACCCGATCCATCTGGGCATCATCATGGTGGTCAACATGGAGATCGGGATGATCACACCGCCTGTGGGTCTGAACCTTTTCGTGACCTCGGGTGTTGCTCAGATGCCGATGATGGCTGTGGTGAAGGCGGCCTTGCCGTTCCTGGCGGTGCTGTTCGTCTTCCTGATCATGGTCACCTACATTCCGTGGTTGTCGACCTTCCTTCCAACGTATTTCATGGGGCCCGAGCTTATCACGAATTGACCTGTTCCCGCAGGAGGTCCCATGAAGTTCATTCACCTGACCGACACCCATGTCAGCACGGGGGCCTTGCATGGTTCGGATCCGCTGGCGCGGTTGGAAGGGGCGGTTGCTTCGATCAATGCCGAGCACGGGGATGCCGAGTTCGTCGTTGTGACCGGCGATCTGGTCGATGCGGGCGATCTGCCATCCTATGTCGCTTTTCGCGAACGGATTGGTGCCTTGAAGATGCCGGTGCATCTGATGGTCGGCAATCACGACAGGACGCCGGCACTGGTCGAGGCGTTTCCCGATGTGCCGCGTGACGATTCGGGCGCCGTTCAGTGCAGTATTTCGACCTCTGAGGGGCGCTTCATTCTTCTTGATACCCTGCGCCCCGGGACAGATGCGGGCACGTTGAATGCCGCTCGGCGGAATTGGCTGCGCAAGGAGTTGGAAGCTGACGACCAGCCGGTCTTTCTGTTCATGCACCACCCGCCCTTTCCCATCGGGATCCCGGGGCTAGACGTGATTGCCCTGGAAGAGCCGGAGCTGTTTTACGATGTTGTTGCCCCACACAAATCGCGCATCCGGCACCTGTTCTTTGGCCATGTCCATCGGGCGATCTGGGGAACATGGCGCGGCATCCCCTTTTCCTGCATGCGGGGGCTGAACCATCAGGTGGCGCTGGAATTGGGCGGGCCCGAGGACAAGGTTACCGGTAGCAAGGAACCCCCGGCCTATGGGGTCGTTCTGGTGGGCCAGGATCAGGTGACGGTGCATTTGCACGATTATACCCAAGGAGCCCCAGCAGCGCCGCTTTGAGCGATGCAAAGGGGGCTGGACATGACCAAGTCGCTTGGGCCAACGTGGCTTGCGGGGAGGGATTGGTCATGAACGAACAACTGACCAAAGACGTGAGCGACATGCGCGAGGATTACGCCCGCGAAGGCGTGGTGGTAATAAGGAGCGCGATCAGCGACCACTGGGTCGAGGTTCTGCGCGAAGCGGTCGAGGAGCAGGTTGCCAAGGGTATCCGCTATTTTGCCAATCGGAACATGCGCGAAGAACCGGGCGGATTTCAGGAATTTTGCCTACACTCCGGCATTGGCCGCCTTGTCGCGGATTTGGTGGGTTCGCCCTACACGTCCCTGGTGTTCGACCAGATGTTCGTCAAGGAACCCGGCACAAAGACCCAGACCGGATGGCACACGGATCAGCCCTATTGGCCCATTGACGGACCCTTGATGAGCGTCTGGATCGCGCTGGACGACGTTGATGCCGACAATGGCGCCATGGAGTTCATTCCCGGCAGTCACGCCTGGGGCAAGAAATATCGCCCTTTCCTAACCGATCAAAATGGTGGCTTTGTCGAGTACCTTAA
>JABDJO010000126.1 GCA_013002465.1 Silicimonas sp.
GGAAAACCACCCTGAGACCGGTTCGCTCTAGACTGCGTCCACCACCAAAGACCAATCCAAAGTTGATAAAAAACGAAGTCGGATCGGGCCGACGCACGGTATTTCAAGTCCGAATTTCGAAGAACCAATACAGAAGCGCGGAATGACCTCGCGGCATCTCCACGGCCATGAATTGAAATAGCCCTGTCCGACCCCTGTCCTAAATCTTGAGGTCCAACCTTGGTTTCCAGAAAGGGCGGAATAATTCGATCTTGGGGCAGCGGTTCATGACAACCTTCAACCCTGCATTCTCGGCCAATTTCGCGGCGCGGTCTTCGTAGACGCCGATCTGTCCCCAAAGCACCTTCGCGCCAATGTCGATGGCCTGTTCCGCGATGCCGTAGAATTCTTCCTTGGGGCGAAACACCTCGACCATGTCGACGGGGCGTTCGATTTCCTGCAAGGAATGATAAACCTTGATCCCCCGGATTTCCGTCAGTTTGGGGTTCGGATTGACAGGGATCATGTCATAACCCGTCTCGTGCAGCACTCGCAGAACGCCGTAACTGAACTTCGTCTTGTCCGCACTGGCGCCCACCATGGCGATTGTCTTGACCGACTTCAGAATGTCGGCCAGATATTTCGGATCATAGTCATAAAGATCGTCCAATGCGGCGGCAGGCATTGCTCAGGTCTCCTTCCGCGTGGCGATATCCGCTTTCAATTCGTGTGGTTGAAGCGGGTCAAGGAACGGATTTCGGTAAAGCGCATCGTGGCTTTCGACACCGATCTCAAGGGTGATGTCGCTTATGGCGCGCGCCACGCAAAGAATGACATAGCCCGCTGCGATCTGGCGGTTGTTCAGCGCAACCTGTCGGCGTTGATCGACCTTGCCCGCCGTCAGTTTGGCAGCACAGGTGATGCAACCGCCGTATTTGCAGCCATAGGGCAAATCGACGCCCTGTTCGCGAAGCGTGTCCAGCAATGGACGACGTGTGTCGACCTGATACGTCGCATTGTTGCGGTTGGAGATGATGACGGTATGGGTGCTCACAGCCAGATATCGCTTGTGCAATCGCCGCCCGGATAACGTGCTTCGTGGCAGCGCGAGGGGCCGTTCGGTTCCTGCCCGAAATCGACGATGAAATCCGGGTTCATGGTCATTCCGCCATTTTCGGGATCGCAATCAATCTGCACCATAACGCCGCCTTGGGTGCGGATATCCGGATAGAACTGGTTGTCCCAGGTCGAAAACAGCGAAGTCGTCACATAAAGTCGCCGCCCGTCCAAACTCAACTGGAACATCTGAGGCCCGCCCGCCATGGTCACGCCGTTCACCTCAGGGGCCTTGCCCAAAAGCCCGCCCATCCAGACTTGTCCGGTCAGTTTTGGTTCATGCGGATCCGAAATGTCATACTGGCGCATGTCGCCGTGCAGCCAGTTGTTGAGGTAGAGATACCTGTCATCCATCGACACCAGTATCGCCGACATCACACCAGGCACCGGGATTGGCCAGTCCGGGTGCGGTTCGTTTTCGACGTCGATGATCTTTTCCCATTTCCATTTGCCCGCGTCGTCATTCCACCAGTGAATAACGTTGGAACTGAGCGCCGCGCCACAAAACCCGTGAGTACTGTCGGGGTTGTGGTGGAACTTGACCTCAAGTGGCAAAAGGCCGTCTTCGCCGAGATAGAAGCTTTCGACGGGCACGCGTTTTTCGAAATCCCAGAAGTGTAACTCGCGCCCGTATTTCAGGTGGCCGACTTCCTCCAGATCAAACCCCGGCATGAAGGTATTCGGCGCGGCCCATTCGGAACTTACCATCACGTTGTGGCGCGGTTGATACCAGAAATCGTACCCGAACTTGATCTCGCCCATCGAGTTTTCCCACCGGCCAACGATTTCGAAATCCTTGTTCAGGTGCAAATACCCCCCGGGCGCTTCACCTTTTGCGTCGCCCAGCATCGAAATGATGATCTCGGACCCCAAGCAATGCACTGTATGCGGGCCCGAAAGGTTTGTTTTCGCCTTGATCTCGGCCCCGTCGATCACTTTGTGAAGGCGCGGCGCACGTGGATCGGTGGCGGTGTCGACAACGTGGATGTTGTTGGACCGCACACCTGGCAACAGCAGGTATTTGCGCGACATGGTGCCATCGTCAAAACAGGACGAACAAGCATTCCAACCCATGTGGTGCAATTCGTCTCCGATGCCGGGCATTTCCAGCCGGTGGATAACTTTGGAATACGTCGGACTTTCCGGATCCACATCCACGGTCGCCAGATAATCGGGTTTTTGAATGCCGGTGCCGGTGTAAATCGCAATCGTGTAAAGCAACGTCTCGCGCGGCGCATTGATCGCATCAGCCGGAGAGGCATATCCTGGCCCGCAACACTCCATCAGGTCTTGCCTTTCACAGTGGTTTCCAGCTTGGCGTGCGCTTTTCGACAAAGGCCCCGATGCCTTCCTCGGCGTCCGGCTCCATCATGTTCATGACCATGACCTCTGCCGCGAATTCATAGGCTTGCGGCAAATCCATCTCGATCTGTTGATAAAAGGCTTCCTTGCCGATCTTCAGCGTGGCCGGCGATTTTTCGGCGATCCTGTCGGCCAGCTTCATTGCGGCTTCCGTCAGTTCAGAGGGCGCGGCAATGTCGCTGATCAAACCCAGGGCTCGGGCGTCTTCGGCCTCAACCATGTCGCCGGTCAACAGCATCCGCATCGCCGTCTTGCGCCCCACATTCCGCGACAGAGCCACCATGGGCGTCGAACAGAACAGCCCGATGTTGACCCCCGGCGTTGCAAATTGGGCATCGTCCGCAGCCACCGCCAGATCGCAACTGGCCACCAGCTGGCAACCGGCAGCGGTTGCTACGCCATGCACTTCGGCGATCACCGGTTTGGGGCAACGAATGATCGACAACATCGCCTCGGCGCATTTCGCCATGGTGTCTTCAAAGAACGCACGGCCCCGATCCGGCTGCGAACGCGCAGAAGTCAATTCCTTCAGGTCGTGACCGGCACAAAATCCCGACCCGTTGGCGGCAATGACGATCACATGCACGCCCCTGTCTGCGCCAAGCCGGTTCACCGCCTCGGTCAAACGTTCCAACATTTCCAACGACAATGCGTTGCGCGCCGCCGGACGGTTCAAGACCAGCCGGGCAACCTTGCCTTCGCGGGCTTCAAGCAGAATGTCATCGCTCATTCTTCAATCCTTCAACACCCCGTGCAAGAGCGCCAGTTTGATAATCTTGCTGACCCCTGCATAAATCCGTTCAATCCGATTGTCGCGCTACAATCTCTCGATCGGTTCCCTTTAGGCCAAAGAATAAGGGCGCACCGCAGTCGCAACGCGCCCTTGAACTAGCGTGGAGTCACCGCTCACATCCGGCTGGCGACGTTTTCCCAGTTCACAAGGTTGTTCAGGAAGTTGTCCAGGTAAGCAGGGCGCTTGTTGCGGAAATCAATGTAATAGGAATGCTCCCAGACATCGCAGCCCAAAAGAGCCGTCTGGCCAAGGCACAAAGGGTTGACACCGTTTTCGGTCTTGGTCACCGCAAGCGAACCATCGCCGTTCTTGACAAGCCAGGCCCAGCCCGAACCGAACTGACCTGCA
Source organism: Silicimonas sp. (assembly GCA_013002465.1). Taxonomy (GTDB): domain Bacteria; phylum Pseudomonadota; class Alphaproteobacteria; order Rhodobacterales; family Rhodobacteraceae; genus JABDJO01. The sequence goes on from JABDJO010000126.1 coordinate 3,599, forward strand.
CCGGCGGCGGCGAACTGCGACTTCATCTCGTCGACCGACCCGAAGCTTTCGGTGATGGCGGATTCCAATTCGCCGGGCATGGCGCTATCGCCCGGCCCCATCATTTCCCAGAACTGGTTGTGGTTCCAAAGCTGGCTGATGTTGTTGAAGATGCCGTTCTGAGCCACCGCACCGCCGTCATAGGTGCCAACAATGATGTCTTCCAGCGACTTTCCGGCCCATTCGGTATCGGCGATCAACTTGTTGCCGTTGTCGACATAGGCCTTGTGGTGCAGATCGTGGTGGTACTCCAACGTCTCGGCACTCATGCCCTTGGATGCCAGTGCATCGTGAGCGTAAGGAAGATCGGGAAGGTCGAATGCCATGGGTGGGCCCTCTCTGTTTGTGTTGTTTGTGTTGCCTTTAACTGTGGCGGTTCGGGCGCCGGGTCAAGTCTTTCCGGCACCGGTAACGATATCTTCGACCTTGCGCTCGTGAGGAAATTCACCTGCGGTGATATAGGCTTCTTCGTCGACCGTTGACGGGCGCCCAAGGACTGCATTGCGGTGCGGGTGGCGCCCGAAGCGTTCGATATTGGCACGTACCATTGCATTCTGGCCCCGGAAACCATCGCCCATTTCCGTGATGCAATCCGGCAGTTTCGCGATGATCCGCTCGGTCAATTCTTCGGCCAAATCGAACCGCTCAAGATGATCAGGACCCTCGCAGTGGGTCAGGGAGACAACGAAAAACGCCGCTTCCCATGGTTCATATGTATCGAAATCCCCGTTTTCGACACCCTCAAGAACAATGCAGTTCGCCTTGATGTCTTGCGCGAAGGCGGCGGGTGTGTCGCGCCAAAGCGAGCGCGGAAACTGATCAAGCGCGATCAAAAGCGCCAACCGACCCCGGGGAGTTTCGGCCCAATGATCCAGCTCACCACGCGCGGCCGCCTTCGTCAGATCACAAAACGCGTCGATGATCCGGGCATCCATGCCGCCTTGCATGCGTTCTTCCCAAAAGGCACCGTGTGTTTCGGGGCTGTTCCAGTGGCCCGTGTCCGGAAACCAGAACTCCAATACGGACTCCGGGTCGTAATTCGTGGTCATCATCGAAAAATCCTCCATCCCGAGGCTGATCGTAGACCGGGACAAGAGCACATGGCCAGATCTATCAGAAGTACCCTATTTCACTGCCTTCCGCCGCAGACTGACGCAAGAGACCGAAAACATATTCGGCCACGGATCGAAAGCAGATCAATGTGGCCTCGTCTTCGGCAGAAAACCAAAACGCTGCCGGAACCTGGGACAGACGCGTGCGGCGCACCCGACCGGTTGGCAAGGCCGCGACGCGCAAGTCGGCCGGGGTGAGTTTGGCCAAAACCTCACGAATGACATTTCCATTGCCTCGCAGCCGAAAAACCGCGCGCGCGTCCGACACATTGACGGCCAGGTGATGCTCTTCGCCCAGGTTTTCGGTGATTTCTGCCAAGGCCGCGTTGGTCTGGTCGTAAGGTACAATCATCAGAAGTTCGTCCGGTGACATCCAGGCAAGACCCCGGTCGCCGACACTGTTCACCTCGCCTTTGCCGGGGAAGTTGACACCACTCACCCCGGTTACGGCGTTCTGAAAGCTTGTCGATGCAAAATCACCACGCAGCGTGATCATGCCCGTCAACCCAGCGTCTTCCACCGCGATCGTACCGTTGAAAGTCGCACCGTCCAGCGCGGTCACCACATCAGACATTTTGCTTCTCCCCATCGGGGTCATAGAACACTGGGCTGACAATCCTGGCTTCGATGACAGAACCGTCTGTCCTGGCAAACGATAAAACTTCGCCCATGCGGTCAGGCCCGCGTTCAACCAGCCCCATGGCGATCCCGCGTCCAAGGGTCGGCGAGTGATAGGTCGAGGTCACCCGGCCACAGGTCGCGATCTGGCCATTGTCGTTGGTGGCCGCTTCCTTGCCAGGGGCGTATTCGGCGCTGTTGGCGGCCTTGTCCAAATGGGTATCGACCGCATAGGCCCCATCCGGCAAAACCGATCCATCCAGCGTTTCCAGCCCCACCAGTTTCCAGCGCAACGCATCCTGCATGTGATCGCGCTGTTGTGCCCGCTTGCCCAGGAAATCCTCTTTCTTCTTCGAAATGGCCCAATTCAGCCCCAGGTCCTGCGGGATCACCGTGCCATCGGTTTCGTCGCCGATCATGATAAAGCCCTTCTCGGCCCGCATGATATGCAAGGCTTCGGTGCCATAGGGTGTGATGCCGTGGGGGTCGCCCGCCTCAAGCAGCCGATCCCAAAGCGCACGCCCCTGACCGGCAGAAACCGCAATCTCATAGGACAGCTCGCCCGAGAACGAGATCCGGAAAATCCGCACCGGGATGTCGGCAAGCGTGCAATCGGTCCACTGCATGAACGGTAAAGCGTCTTTCGAAAGATCAACCGAAGGACCAAGCGCTTCAAGTACCAAACGCGCCTGCGGCCCCACGACCCCGATCTGGGCGAATTGCTCGGTGACATTGGCCACATAGACCTTCCAATCCCACCACTCGGTCTGCAGCCATTCCTCCATGGCGGCATGAATGCTATCGGCACCACCCGAGGTCGTGTGGCAAAGCCAGGTCTGGTCATCCAGCCGCGCAACAACGCCATCGTCGATCAGAAACCCGTTTTCCGAACACATCAGCCCATAGCGGCACTTTCCGGGCGCAAGATTGGACATCATGTTCGTATAAAGCATATCCAGGAACTGCCCAGCGTCCGGCCCGGTCACGATCAATTTGCCAAGCGTCGATGCATCCAGCAGCCCCACACTTTGCCGGGTCGCGTTGACTTCGCGCATCACCGCATCGTGGACGCTTTCGCCAGCTTTGGGAAAGGCATAGGGCCGCCGCCAATGGCCCACGGGTTCGAAGTGCGCATTGTTCTTCTCGTGCCATCCCTGGATCGGTGTCTTGCGAACCGGCTGAAACAGGTCGCCCTTGGCCTCGCCTGCAATGGCACCTATTGTGATCGGCGTATAAGGCGGTCGGAAAGTAGTCGTGCCGACTTTGGGAATGGCCGTGCCAAGTTCCCGCGACAGAACGGCAAGCCCGTTGATATTGCTCAACTTCCCTTGATCCGTCGCCATGCCGAGCGTTGTATAGCGCTTGGTGTGCTCGACGCTTTCATACCCCTCGCGCGCAGCCAGTTCCACATCCGTTACCTTGACGTCGTTCTGATAGTCCAGCCAGGCCTTGGCGCGTTTCTCATAGGGCGCGTTTTCCGGCATCAACCAGACCGGAGTCATGGGTTGGCGCACCTCTTCCTCGGCTTTCGGGGCCTCGCCCTTGGCGGTAAAGCCCAATGCCTCGGCCGCAGCCTGCCCGATTGCATGGGCGTCCAACAAGACCACAGAGGTCGTGATCGCACCATTCGCGGCGCCCGCCGTGCGGACGAACGGATTGCCGTCTGCGCCTGTCGGTGCCATTTCCGGGTCGGGACGGAAATGCGCTTCGTCTTCGTTCCAGGTCAGCTTGCCGCCCGCATGGCTCCAAAGATGAACAACAGGCGACCAACCGCCCGACATTGCCACGCAATCCGCCACGACCTCTTCTACCACCGCGCCGTCTCCGGCCTGTTCGCAGACCAGCACGGTTTCGACCCGTGACTTGCCTTGCACTGATGCAATGCCCCGACCGGGCGTAATCCTGACACCCGCCTTTCGCGCGGCCTCTGCCAGTGGCCCTTTAACCTCGGGGCGCACATCAAGCACGACCGGCACGGCCAATCCCGCCTTTTTCAACACTAAGGCCGTGCGATAGGCGTCGTCGTTGTTGGTCACGATGACAATGTTGCGCCCCGGCGCGACCCCGAAATTCACCACGTAATCCCGCACCGCTCCGGCCAGCATGACACCCGGCAAATCGTTGCCGGCAAAACTGATGGGCCGCTCGATCGAACCAGTCGCGGTCACGATCTGACCTGCTCGGACTTTCCAAAGCCGTTGGCGCACCAAAGAAGGGTCCGGGGCGTGGTCGGTCAAACGTTCGTACAACAGGGTATACCCGTGATCGTAGACACCGGCGCCCATGGTGCGAGAACGGATGCGAACATTCTCCATGCCCTCCAGTTCGCCAATCGTCCGGGTGACCCAGTCTTCGGCGGCAAGCCCGTCGATCTCTTCGCCGTCCACCACGGCGCGGCCGCCCCAATGGGCGGTTTGTTCGACCAAAAGCACCTCGGCCCCGGCATCGGCTGCCGCTTTCGCAGCCGTTAGACCGGCGATTCCTCCACCGATCACAAGAACATCTACGGTGATGTTAAAGTGTTCGTAGTGATCCTTGTCACGCTTTCTTGGTGGCTTCCCAAGGCCTGCACTTTCGCGGATGACCGGTTCATAGATGTGCTTCCAGAACGCACGAGGCCACAGAAACATCTTGTAATAAAATCCGGCAGGCAGGAAGCGTGACAACTTGGCATTGATCGCGCCCACATCGAATTCCAGGCTTGGCCAGTGGTTCTGGCTTTGCGCCTCAAGACCATCGAACACCTCGGTTGTGGTAGCCCGGGCATTGGGTTCAAAGAACCCGTCCCGACCAAGCCCCATAAGGGCATTGGGTTCCTCGGCCCCTGATGCCACAACACCGCGCGGGCGGTGGTACTTGAACGACCGGCCCATCAACATCTGATCCTCGCCCAAAAGAGCCGAAGCCAACGTATCGCCGGAATACCCGCGCATCGTCTTGCCGTTGAACGACAGCGTCACGGGCTTTGAGCGATCAATCAGGCGCCCACCGGTAGACAGTCGATGGCTCATGCGACATCCCTCCAGGTCCAGCCGGGTCGTTTCGCGGTGATCTTGTCCTTGATTTCCTGGGGCGGCTCAAATGCCTGGGCCACATAGGTTCCAAAGACTTCAAGCGTGGCGGTGTCGCGGGCGGCGTGAAACCACTTGCCACAGCCCATGGCATGACGCCAGCGCTCGAAATGCACACCGCGCGGGTTCTCGCGCTGAAAGATATAGCTTTCGAATTCTTCGTCAGTCGACCCCGGTCCATGGCGCTTCAGATGCGCTTCGCCTCCGGCGCCAAGTTCGGTTTCGTCGCAATCGACACCGCAATAGGGACAGGTCAGTATCAGCATCTTGGAACCTCAGAGTGAATTTAGACAGGCCGCAATGGCCCCAAGAGCGGCACGATAATCAGAAAGCGGCACCCTTAAAGTGTCGTCTCCGTCGTTGACCGATATTTCCATGGTTTCGCCGGTTTGCACCAGGGCTTCGTGCGCCTGGATCTCTGGCAAGGCTTCGAATGGCAACATAAAGTCGCCCTGCCGGGTTTCCGTCGCGCGTTCCAAAGTGACGGTGCCGTCGATGGTCACGCGAACCGCCACTTCATCCCCGGCCAGCCGTGCTTCCGACGCATAACCCGCCACATGCCAGCGCTGCCCGGACGAGGTCTGGTAATAGCTGTAAAGCATCTGGTGCCCTTCGTCGGACCCGAACTCGGCAGCCGCAAAGCAGACGTTCTGGCTTTCGACACGTGCTACTTTGTATCCTGCGATGTCTTTATAGGGAACGATCTGGGCAGATGTGGGATTGGCCAGCAAAACCACCGCGAGTGCAGTTGCGGCGCAAAAGAAACGGCTCATTGAAGGATCTCCCGCATGGTATGAACCGCGCAGGGATCGCGAGGCACCAAAAAGGCGGCAGCCAAGGGGCCGCCGCCATTTAGTCGGTGATAGCTATCTATGTTATTCGGACACTGCAGGCGCCGTTGTCGTTGCAGGGGCCTCAGTTGAAGCAGGCGCCTCTGTCGAGGCAGCCGGGGTGACCGCATCGGTGCCTTCGACACCCGTTCCGGACGAGCCGATGGCGATAAGCGCAATGATCGCCACAAGGACGACCACGGCCCAGATCCATCCAGCACTGCTGCCGGTGTCGTAGTCATAGCGGTTGGGCGTATTTGTCCCCCGGGTGTCCCGGTGGGAATAGAAATCAGACATGTCTTGCCCTCCTTTCTGTACAAGGAAGGAAAGCACGGGGTCGCCGGGATAGCACCAGATGTGGAAAAATCCGCCTCAAATGGGCCAAATCCTGCAAGTTTGTCGCCTTTCGGTGCGCCAATTCTGGCCGAGCCGTCAAGGGAAGTGCGGCAAAATGGGCTGGAACAGATTGTTTCCAATTTGATACTCAATCCCATCCGATTGGTTCCTATATAGAAACTGTCGACCGGGACCAAAACGGAGGAACGAGGGTGAGAGGTTTCGCGATTGTGAGTGTGCTGGCCGCCGTTCCTTTCCGCCTGAAGTGGCTGTTCGCCTGAACAACGGTGCGGAAAGGCCCGGTCGACATCGAAACGCTGGAAATGGCCAACTTCCCGCGCTCTGGCGGGCTCTAAGCCATGAGGAAAGCACTCGTCGTTCTTGTGATCCTGGCCCTTGCCGTCTGGATCCGGGACAACAACACCCATTATATCCTGAAAGGTCTCGTGGCCGCCTGGCCAATTCAGTTGCTGTTGGCGATTTGGGTGTTTTTCATCTGGCAGGGGATTGGTGCCAAGTCGGGTGTGGATCTGAAGATCAGACATCCCGACGATTGACGTCAGACGTTCACACTGCGCAGCGAAGCGCTTTCTTGAAAAGAAAGCGGACAGAAATCTTTTCAAGATTTCGCGCCCCATCAATGCGCTACCCCCGCCGCAACGCTTTCGTCCACGAACCGCCCTTCCCGGAACCGTTCCAGCCCAAATCCAGCCGTCAGGGGCGACTCGCCCTTGGCCATCAGTTCGGCAAAGCCCCAGCCGGAACCCGGAATCGCCTTGAAGCCCCCCGTTCCCCAGCCGCAGTTGATAAAAACCCCGTCGACCGGCGCTTTTGACAGGATTGGCGAGCGGTCGCCCGTCATGTCCACGATCCCACCCCATTGGCGCAGCATCTTCAAGCGCGAGATCATCGGGAAAGTCTCGACCAATGCCCGTACGGTTTCCTCGATATGGTGGAACGACCCGCGCTGCGTATAATTGTTGTACCCGTCGGCACCACCGCCGATCACCATTTCACCCTTGTCGGATTGGCTCATGTAACCATGCACCGTGTTGGCCATCACCACCACATCCATGCAGGGCTTGATCGGTTCAGACACCATGGCCTGCAAAGCGACCGATTCAATCGGCAACCGGAACCCGGCCATCGAGGCCACATGGCCCGAGTGCCCGGCAACCACGACCCCAAGCTTGTCGCAGTCAATGTCGCCCCGGTTCGTCGTGACACCCACAACCTTGCCGCCCTCTGACCGAATGCCGGTAACCTCGCACTTCTGGATGATGTCCATGCCCATTTCCGAGCACTTCCGGGCGTATCCCCAAGCCACCGCGTCGTGGCGCGCGGTTCCGCCCCGCGCCTGCCAAAGCGCTCCCAGGACCGGATAGCGCGGACCACGGATCTCGATGATCGGGCAAAGTTGCTTCACGCGCTCCGGGCTAATGAATTCGGTCGTCACGCCCTGCAACACATTGGCATGGGCGGTGCGCTTGTAGCCGCGCACTTCGTGTTCGGTCTGAGCCAGCATCATCACGCCACGGGGGCTGAACATGACGTTGTAATTCAGGTCCTGACTGAGGGTCTCGTAAAGCGAGCGTGCTTTTTCATAGATCGCCGCTGAAGGATCCTGAAGATAGTTCGACCGGATGATCGTTGTGTTCCGGCCCGTATTGCCGCCGCCCAGCCAGCCCTTTTCCAACACGGCAACGTTGGTGATGCCGAAGTTCTTGCCCAGGTAATATGCCGTGGCCAACCCATGCCCCCCGGCCCCGATGATGATGACGTCATACCGACGCTTCGCTTCGGGCGACGACCAGGCGCGTTGCCATCCGGTGTGGTTGCGAAAAGCCTCCCGCGCGACGGCAAATACAGAATAGCGTCCCATGGTTCCCCACCTCGATCCTGCCGACTGTCCGGCACCAGTGTCTCTGTCCTAGATTTCCCTATCTGATGGCTGGCGGCAAGCGGCACCACATTGCAATTTCGCGACACCATCGGGTGAACTGGCCCTTTCCGTCCCCGCCAAGGCAGATTAAGTGATCACCATGACGTTCTGGATTGTCGCTTTTTTGATCATGGGGGCCCTTGTGGCCTGGTTCCTTTCGGCCTTGCGCCGCACCGACGACGATGGCCTGACAGGCGCCGCCTCGGACCTGACCGTTTATCGCGACCAGTTGAACGAGGTCGATCGGGATCTGGCGAAGGGTGTTTTAACCAAGGCCGAGGCCGAGACCGTGCGTCTTGAAGTGTCACGCCGTCTGCTAGAAGCCGACCGCCGGGCCAAGGCAGCGAAGGCCGCCACAACCGGCAACGGTGTGATCGCAGGCGCGCTTGTGGTACTGGCCACGTTGGCCGGGGGCACCGGGCTTTACATAACCATGGGCGCGCCGGGGGCCCAGGACGTACCGATCAAGGCGCGCCTTGCCGATCTCGACAACGCCGCGCGCACCCGGATGAGCCAAGCCGAGGCCGAAATTCAGGCCGCCCCCAATCTGCCCCAGGTCGACGCTGTGGAACCCAAATTCCAGGACCTGATGAAACAACTGCGCGAGGCACTTGAAGACCGGCCGAACGATGTGCCTGGACTGACCCTATTGGCGCGCAACGAAGCCCGGCTTGGCAATTATATCGCCGCGCGAAAAGCCCAGGACCGACTGATCGTTGCGAAAGGCGAAAAGGTTACGCCCGAGGATTATGCAACCGGCTTGGAGATGATGGTCTTCGCCGCGGGTGGCTATATTTCGCCCGAAGCCGAAGACTATCTGAAATCCATCCTCAGACTGGAACCCGGTCGTGGTGGGGCACAGTATTTCCTTGGCCTTCTTCACGTTCAGAACGGCCGCCCGGACTTGGCATTTCCGGTCTGGCGCACGTTGTTGGAAAACAGCCCGTCCGACGCGCCCTGGACACCGGTGATCCGGGCCGAGATCGCCAGCATCGCCGCTGCGGCTGGCGTGTCCTACACGCCCCCCGACCTGCCCGGACCAACGGCCGAAGATCGGGCCAATGCCGCCGACATGAGTGCCGAGGATCGCCAGGACATGATCCGGGGCATGGTCGAGGGCCTTGCCGAACGGCTGGCCACCGAAGGCGGCAACCCCGAAGAATGGGCGCGGCTTATCACCGCCCTTGGCGTTCTGGGCGAAGATCAGCGCGCCAAGGCGATATTCGACGAGGCACAAGAAGTATTCGCCGACAATGCCGCAGCACTTGGCACGATCATGAACGCCGGCCAGAGCGCGGGGTTGATCGAATGATCGCGACATCCTTCGAAGAGTTCGCGAACGCACTTCCCCGCCACGGCGCGGTGGTCGGGCTTGACCTTGGCACCGTCACCATCGGGGTCGCGGTCAGCGACGTCTTTCGCCGGGTCGCAAGTCCGCTTGAAACCATAAAACGCAAGAAATTCGGCCGCGATGCCGAAGCGCTTTTGGCGCTAACCCACGGGCGTGATGTAACCGGGCTGGTGTTCGGCCTGCCGCTCAACATGGATGGTTCGGAAGGCCCCAGATGCCAGTCGACGCGGGCCTTCGCGCGCAATCTTGAGCGCCTCAGCGACTTGCCCATCGGGTTTTGGGACGAGCGCCTGTCCACCGTCGCCGCCGAGCGCGCGTTATTGGAGGCCGACACCTCGCGCAAGCGGCGCGCCGAGGTGATCGACCACGTGGCGGCTTCTTATATCCTGCAAGGCGCGCTTGACCGGCTGACCCACATGGAAACGACATGAGCGACGACGTCTGGAAACGGGACGAAATTGAAAGCCCCTGCGTGCAGATCTGCCTGATCCACCCCGAAGCTGACATTTGCGTTGGATGCCACCGTACACGTGACGAAATCGCGCTTTGGAGCAAGCTTTCGCCCGAAGCCCGACGCGCGGTGATCAAGGACCTGCCAGACCGCAAAAGCCTGCTTCCAGGACGGCGCGGCGGACGGAGTGCACGGGTACGGCGGTGAGATGAACCGCTGTGTTGCCGGGTTGCAACCAGCTAGGAATTCTACAAAAATCACCGGTCCAACGTTTTCATTTGCTGTTCAGCCGCGTTTCATTGTCCGCACGCAAGCGGATCCAACGTCAGGCGGATGATGGGTGAGATACAGGAGCGAAATCGACGGTCTCAGAGCGCTCGCTGTTGTCCCGGTTATCCTCTACCATGCAGGGTATCGGGCTTTCAGCGGTGGATATGTCGGCGTTGACGTTTTTTTCGTTCTCAGCGGGTATCTAATCACGACCATCATCGTCGAAGAAATCGAAACGGGCCGGTTCTCGCTTCTGGATTTCTATGAGCGGCGCGCACGGCGCATCCTTCCCGCACTTCTTCTGGTGATTTTGGCAAGTCTCCCATTCGCCTGGTTCTGGCTGATGCCGAATGATCTTGAAACCTATGCAAACAGTGTTCTTGCGGTCCTGACCTTTACTTCGAATTTCTTTTTCTATGGCAGCACAGGGTACTTCGAAACAAACGCCGAACTCCAGCCCATGCTTCACACCTGGAGTCTTGCTGTCGAAGAACAATACTACATCCTGTTTCCTTTGCTCATGATGGTAATTTGGCGGCGCGCTCCGGTGGTGTTTCTTTCCGCCATTCTTCTATCAAGTCTGCTTCTGGCTGAGTGGGCCCTAAGCAGGGATTCGTCGGCCGTCTTTTTTCTACTGCCGTTTCGTGCGTGGGAACTGCTGGCCGGTGCGCTGGCCGCAATCTATCTTCTTCGAACTCCACTGCCGATTGTCGGATCGAGAACCGGCGACGGACTGGCCGCACTCGGCATCGGTCTCATTGTCTATTCGATCGTCGCATTCGACGAGGAAACCAGGTTTCCCGGCCTCAATGCCCTTCCTTCGGTGGTCGGAACATTGCTGGTGATACTGTTCGCGCGCGAAAATGGCGGCATGCAGCGGCTTCTCAGCCTACGGCCGTTTGTCCTGGTCGGGCTGATTTCTTACGGTGCGTATCTTTGGCATCAGCCTGTGTTTTCACTGTTTCAGCATCGCTTTGGAAGCCTCGCATTTTCGACCTATACCGTCCCGTTGATTGCTCTCTCATTCGTGCTGGCATGGGCGGGGTATGTACTTGTCGAACAACCCTTTCGCAGACGCTTCTCCCCAAGAATCCTGGTCTTCTCCATACTATCATCCGCCACCGTCGCCATCTTTTCAGCAATCGTGGTGCTTTCGCAGAACGCGGTGTCCCCAAACAACATCCCGTCATTTCGGTGGGCCATGGCGAACGCCGACGCAAGCCTTCTGAAATATGTGCAACGTGACGGTGTTTTCATGGATTGCGGGGACCCGTCCGACACCCGAGGCATTCAAATCTGCGACTTCGGCGATCCAGCGGCGCCGCGCTCACTTGTATTATGGGGCGACAGCCTGGCCCTGGCACTTCTATCAGGGCTGAATGACGTAGCACGAGAGTCCGGCATAGGCGGAGTTGCCTTTATTGCAAGGGGCTGCCCTCCAGTCCCCGATCTTCAGAATATCAAGGTTCCCACGTGCGACGGCGATACACACAACAAGGTCCTAAGCCTGATCGAAGCGCGCGCAGGCGTCCAGGACGTTGTAATTGTCGGAAACTTTGTAGGGGCAATATCAGCCGGGAACGTCTTGATCGACGGGCACGCGTCATCGCTTGGCCTGGTGCGCGAGAAATTCACACTGGCGCTCGACCGCCTTGGTTCAATCAATGCCCGCACTACGATGCTGGAACAGGGGCCTTTGTTTTCAGAAAGCGTGTCCGATGCCTTGCTTCGCAACTTGCGGCATGGCCACGCCGAACCGCCCATCCTCAATCGTCAGGATCATTTAATGTCGCTTCGCGAGGCCCGCGAACTCGCCAATCTGCCTGACCTTTACGTTGAAACCGTGGATTTCTTCTGCAACGACAGTGTTTGCCCCTCGATGGACGACGAAAATCAATTGATTGTCTTCGACACAAACCACGTCACGCGAGAATACTCTAAGAGGTTAGCGGTCCACCTCTTTCAAGAAGCAGGGCTGTAGAATTGCGTTCCTGAGGGGGCCGGTTCAACCAGTTTTCAAATAGGATCGACGCCTATTTCGTAGTCTCAAGGCGCACGACTGGAGTTGAATCGTCGGACTCCAATTCCTCGAAATCAAAGTTGTCCAAACGATGCGCGCGCCGTCCTGCCTTGTCTGCCGAAATCTTGATCTCTTCGATATCTTTCGACGCCTGTCCGAAATGCCGATCAAGGTTGCCGACTCTTGTGGTCAGACGGTCGACATCGCCTGAAAGAAGGCCAAGCTCGCGACGGATAGCGCCCGCCTGTTCGCGCATCCGGGCATCCTTCAGAATGGCCCGCATGGTGTGCAGCGTGGCCATGCAGGTCGTTGGCGAAACGATCCAGACCCGCGCCGCAAAGCCTTCGCGCACTGTGTCGGGAAAGTTGGCGTGAAGCTCGGCATAAACCGCTTCAGAGGGCAGGAACATCAACGCGCCGTCCGCGGTTTCACCGTCTAGAATGTACTTGTCGGAAATCGCCTTGATGTGTGCTTTTACAGCTTGACGCAAAGCACGGGCCGCAATGGTCACCTGATCGTCCGAAGCGGCGTTGCGCAGCTGCTCATAGGCCTCAAGCGGGAACTTTGAATCGATGGCAATCGGTCCGGGAGGGTTTGGCAAATGTACAAGGCAATCGGCGCGTTTGCCATTTGAAAGCGTCGCCTGCCAGGTATAGCTGTCCGACGGCAAGGCCTTCGAGACGATGTCGCGCAACTGGATCTCTCCGAAAGCGCCGCGCGTTTGCTTGTTGGACAAGATATCCTGAAGCGTCAGTACATCGCCTGAAAGTTTCTCGATATTGGCCTGCGCCTTGTCGATCGTTTCAAGCCGTTGCTGAAGTTCCCCCAAGGACCGTGCTGTGCGTGTCGAGGTGCCTTGAAGATTGTCGTTCATCCGTGCCGAAACCTCGGTCAGGCGTTGCTCCATCAGTTTTAGCATATTGGCCTGACTGGCTGCCTGAGCCTCGCTTACGTGGGTCAATCCACCGGCCAACTGGCTTTGCCCGTCCGACAGGCTTTCGACCCGCTGGCCCAATTGCGTCAACCCCTGGGCCAATGGCGCAATCATATCGGCCGACCGCCCTGACCGTCGCACTGCCATCACCAGAAGAACCAGTACCAGGATCACGACAATCCCACCCGCAAGCGCCAGTTGCACCTCAGTGTCGTTCAGATCAAGGATCATGTCGCCAAACTGGATCATCGCCGCCCGAATAGCCTCTCGATATCATGAAGTTTCAGTTCAACATATGTCGGACGCCCGTGATTGCATTGCCCGGACAAGGGGGTCGCCTCCATTTCCCGCAAGAGCGCGTTCATTTCATCCGCCCGCATCCGCCGCCCCGTGCGCACCGAACCGTGACACGCGACACGGC
>JABDJO010000135.1 GCA_013002465.1 Silicimonas sp.
GTCCAGCACCAGGCAAGGTGTCTGGATCTCGGCCTCGTCCATGCCGGGCTTGGCCGGAATGTCGAACCCAACCTCGTATTCGTCGAGAACGGTGATGTCTTTCATGTCTTCTCTCCTCAGCCTTTGATCCAGGGCAGGGTGTCGAGATCGACATTGCCGCCGGTGATGATGACGCCGACCCGCTTGCCCGCGAACCGGTCCCTGTTCTTGATGATCGTGGCCAGCGGAACCGCGCAGCTTGCCTCGATCACGATCTTCATCCGCTTCCATGTCAGCTTCATCGCATCGACGATCTCGTCCTCGGACGCCGTCAGGATGTCCGTCACATGGTTCGACACGAAATGCCAGGTCAGCTCCTTAAGCGGCACCTTCAGCCCGTCGGCCACGGTCTCGGGCGCGTCGTCGGCGATGATATGCCCGGCCTTGAAGCTGCGATAGGCGTCATCGGCCTGTTCCGGCTCGGCGGCGATCACTTTCGTCTCGGGTGCCAGCGACGATAGCGTCAGGCAGGTGCCCGATATCATGCCGCCCCCTCCAATGGGTGCGACCACCATGTCCAGCCCTTCGGTCTGCTCGATGAATTCCTTCGAGCAGGTGCCCTGACCGGCGATTACACGCGGGTCGTTGTAGGGATGGACGAAATCACCGCCAGTTTCGGCCTGCACCTTGGAAAAGGTTTCTTCGCGCGATGACGTCGAGGGTTCGCATTCCGTGATCTTCCCGCCATAGCGGCGCACGGTGTCCTTCTTTGCCTGGGGCGCCGTTCGTGGCATGACGACATTGCAGGGGATCCCACGCAACATGGCCGCATAGCTGAGGCACGAGGCATGGTTGCCCGACGAATGGGTCGCAACACCCTTTTCTGCCTGTGCATCGTCCAGACCGAACACCGCGTTCGAGGCACCGCGCACCTTGAAGGCACCCGGTTCCTGAAAGTTTTCGCACTTGAAGAACAGATCCGCGCCGGTCAGTTCGTTCAGATAATGCGAAACCCGGATTGGTGTCCGGCGGATATGCGGTGCGATACGGTCGTGGGCCGCAAGCATGTCGTCATACGTCGGAATGTCCATCGTCACCTTCTCCCTCAGGCAGCCTGGAGCGCCGAGACGGCGGGGTTGGAACGATAGTATTCCTGTGCCGCAGCAACGCCAGAGCCAAGTTGCACGTTCAGGCCAAGGTCAGCCATGCACATTTCAGCGGTCGCAAGTCCCGAAAGCGTCATGACATCCGTCAGACTGCCAAGGTGTCCGATGCGAAACACCTTGCCTGCGACCTCTCCAAGACCAACGCCGAAGGCAACGCCATAGGTGTTGGCAGCGTGGGTGACGATGTCGGTTGCGTCAAAGCCCTTGGGCGTCTTGATCGCGCTGACGGTGTCCGAATGGACATCCGGCGTGGCTGCACAAAGTTCAAGTCCCCAGGCATTCACCGCCAGGCGCACGCCTTCGGCGATCCGGTTGTGGCGGGCAAAGACGTTCTCCATGCCTTCTTCAAGCAACAGTTCCGACGACAGCTTGAGCCCGTTCATCAGGCCGACCGGTGGCGTATAGGGGAACGCATTCGCGGCATAGCCTTTTTCCATGTCCCTGATATCAAAAAACGTGCGCGGCAGTTTCGCCGAGTTCGATGCGGCCATGGCCTTGTCCGAAAACCCGAGGATCGCAAGACCGGCGGGAAGCATGAAACCCTTCTGCGAACCCGTCACGGCGATATCAACGCCCCATTCATCGAAACGAAAGTCCATTGACGCAATCGAGCTGACGCCATCGACGAACAGCAGAGCGGGGTGGTCGGCATCGTCCAATGCCTTGCGCACGGCTGCAATGTTCGAACGGACACCGGTCGCGGTTTCGTTGTACGTCGCCAGAACGACTTTGATTTCGTGGCCCGTATCGGCGGCCAGGATCTCGGAATAACGATGTGCAGGAAGCCCGTGACCCCACGGCGTTTCGACGATCTGAACGTCAAGGCCGTGACGCTGGCACATGTCGATCCAGCGGTGGCTGAACATGCCGTTACGTGCAGCAAGAATCTTGTCACCCGGTGAAAGCGTGTTGGAAAGCGCTGTTTCCCACCCGCCGGTCCCGGTCGAAGGGAAGATGAAGACATGCGCAGAGTCCGACTTCAGGACCTTGCGGACACTCTTCAGGCAGGGGTTCAGAATTTCACCGAAGACTGCGGACCGGTGATCGATCGTCGGCATGTAACAGGCTTTGCGGATTTCCTCGGGCATGTTCGTCGGACCCGGGATGAAAACTGGATTCTGGAAGCTCATGACGGTCTCCTATCTGAGTTGGTCACAAGCTACGCTATTGCCAACGGCTTGGATATTTTTGCAGAATCTTGTCCGAACGCAGTTGATGGCAGGGAAAACTATTTGTTGTCAGTAAGTTGAATTTTTCATATTATGAATTGGGATTTCATGAACAGCGGAAAACATTTTATGGATTCTCCGAATAATCGCGATGGGACACCCAGAAAATCGCGCGGAAGACCCCGGGGTTGGAAAAAGTCGGCGGGCCAGAACACGATCAAATCGCTTGATCGCGCAATGGAAATATTCGAGCACCTAAGCGAGCATTCGGGAAAGACCTTGACGACGCTGGCAACCGAGCTCGACCAGGCACCGGCAACGCTCTACCGCGTTCTGGTGACGCTTGAAGCCAGACGGCTTGTCGAATTCGACAAAGTCGAGCAGGTCTGGCACATCGGCCCGCGCGCTTTCGTCATTGGTTCAAAGTTCTTGCGGCGCACAAGCCTTGTTGAACGGGCACGCCCGATCATGCGGCGGCTGATGGAAACAACCGGAGAGACCGCGAACCTTGGGATTGTTCAAGAGGCCTCGGTTCTGTTCGTAAGCCAGGTGGAAACCCAAGCCAGTATCCGTGCGTTCTTTCCCCCCGGAACTTTGTCGCCGCTCCATGCCTCGGGTATCGGAAAGGCGCTTTTGTCGGAAATGCCGCAGGACCGGGTCAACCGCATCGCGCGCGCCGCCGGTCTTGAAAGGTTCACCGAGAACACCCTGACCACGTCCGAGGATCTTTGGACCGACCTTGAAAAGGCAAGGGCACGCGGGCACGCAATCGACAACGAGGAAAAGAACCTTGGCATGAAGTGTATCGCCGCGCCGGTTTTTGATGTGTACGGAGAAGCTGCGGCCGGCATTTCGGTTTCAGGCCCGACAAGCCGCATGACCTCTTCCAGGACAACCGAAATCGCCGGTGCCGTGATGGAGGCCGCGGCCAATCTGTCGGTCGCCCTGGGTGGCGCGGTTCCTATTCGGACACCGTCCTGAAGGAATTGCGCGATCCCGCAGTGAGGCCATTGGCCGGGCGAAGCGCCATGTGGCGGTTGACGTCCTTGTAGAGAAGATACCGGAAACGGCCCGGACCGCCCGCATAGCAGGCCTGTGGGCAGAACGCGCGCAGCCACATATAGTCGCCCGCCTCAACCTCGACCCAATCCTGATTCAGTCGATAAACGGCTTTGCCTTCAAGCACGTAAAGTCCGTGTTCCATGACATGGGTTTCCAGAAACGGAATGACCGCGCCGGGTTCGAAGGTCACGACGGTCACATGCATGTCGTGCCTGACATCGGTCGGGTCGACAAACCGCGTCGTCGCCCATTTCCCGTCTGCACCCGGCATCGCGGCGGGCTTTATATTCTGTTCGTTGGCGACAATCACATCAGGAAAGGCCAGACCTTCGACCGCCTCATAGGCTTTGCGAATCCAATGGAAACGAACCGGTGCGTCGCTGTCATTCTTAAAGGTCCAGCGCGTTTGTGGCGGCAGAAAGACATAGCTTCCGGGTCGCAGTGCGTGTTGGACGCCATCAATTTTTATATCCGCCGTGCCCTCGACCACAAAAATTACGCCCTCGGCGCCAGGATCCGTTTCGGGGTTTTCCGAACCGCCACCAGGCGAGACTTCCATGATGTACTGCGAAAAGGTCTCGGCAAAGCCGCTCAACGGTCGCGACAGTACCCACAGCCGGGTTTCGGTCCAGAATGGCAATGCGCTGGTCACGATATCCCGCATCGTGCCCTTCGGGATGACCGCATAGGCGTCCGTGAACATTGCACGATCCGTCAGCAGTTGATCCTGTGGCGGAAGGCCTCCTGTCGGGGCATAGTACTTTGCGGTCATGACAACTCCGAAATTGGAACACCGCTTCAAATTACGGGGTTAACACCGGTTCAGACCACCCAGATCTTCAAGACAACTCTTTTCGGAAAATCCGATAAATCCCCGAGGATTTCGCGATAAACGAGAATAATAGCTGCGAAATCGCAGTTTCCCGGTGCCCGCAGGCGATATCCTGTAAATAGTCCCGTTGCCTTACGATTTCTGAATTCGCTTCAGCTCTAGTCTGCGCGCGTGAAGAACCGGTTCGGTGTATCCGGACGGCTGGGATCGGCCGTCAAGTACCAGATCGCAAGCGGCCTTGAACGCGATACCCTCAAAATCGGGCGCCATGGGTCGGTATTGGGGATCGTCTGCGTTCTGCCGATCCACGACCTCTGCCATTCGCTTCATGACATCCATCACGTCGTCACGGGAAACGATGCCGTGATGCAGCCAATTGGCGATGTGTTGCGCCGATATCCGGCAAGTCGCGCGGTCTTCCATCAGACCGACATCGTTGATGTCAGGCACTTTCGAACATCCGACACCCTGGTCGATCCAACGCACCACATAGCCAAGGATGCCCTGGGCATTGTTTTCGACCTCTCGCCGGATCTGCTCGGGCGTCCATTTGCGGTAGCTGGCGGTCGGGATATCGAGAAGTGCTTCGACATAGGCCCGGCGGCCACCTTTCGCGAGGCTTGCCTGAACCGCAAACACATCGACCTTGTGATAGTGGAGCGCATGCAAGGTCGCAGCGGTCGGGCTGGGAACCCAAGCCGTATTGGCCCCTGCTTTTGGGTGTTCAATCTTGGTTTCCAGCATTGCCGCCATTTCATCCGGCACCGCCCACATGCCCTTGCCGATCTGCGCCTTTCCCGAAAGACCGCATTCAAGCCCGATATCGACATTCTGGTTTTCGTAGGCGGCAATCCATGACTTGCGCTTGATGAAATCCTTGCGGCTGAACGGCCCTGCTTCCATCGAAGTGTGAATTTCGTCGCCCGTCCGGTCCAGGAAACCGGTGTTGATGAAGCAGACCCGGTGCCTGGCGGCGCGTATGCACTCTTTTAGATTGACGCTTGTGCGCCGCTCTTCGTCCATGATCCCAAGCTTGACCGTGTGTTTCGGCAAGCCAAGTGCGTCTTCGACAAAGGTGAAGATGTCGTCGGAGAACGCAACCTCTTCCGGGCCGTGCATTTTCGGTTTCACAACATAGATCGAACCGGCGACCGAATTGCGTAATCCTTCGTGCTTTTTCAGATCATGCATTGCGACAAGCGTCGTGACCATCGCATCCATAAGGCCTTCCTGCACTTCAAGACCATCGCGGTCGAGAATGGCGGGGTTGCTCATGAGATGCCCGACATTGCGCACCAAAAGCAGCGCCCGACCCTTCACCGAGTACGCGCCGCCGTCCGGCGCGGTGTAAACGCGGTCGGGGTTCAGCTTTCGTTCGATGGTCTTGCCATTTTTCTGAAAGGTTTCGGCAAGGTCGCCTTTCATCAGGCCAAGCCAGTTTCGATAGGCCAGAACCTTGTCTTCGGCGTCGACGCATGCAACCGAATCTTCGCAGTCGATGATGGCCGACAGCGCGGATTCGACGTGTATATCGGCAAGCCCCGACGCCGATGTCTTGCCGATCGGATGGTTGCTGTCGAACCTGAGTTCGACGTGAAGTTCGTTGTTTTGCAGAAGAACCGCCGAAGGGTTCCCGGGTTTGCCCAGGTACCCGACAAACTTTTCGGGATCGAGAAGCGGCGCACCATCCACTTCAAGGTGACCATCGACAACCTTGTATGCGGTCGCCCGGCCATGGCTGGTGCTGGCCAGAGGAAAGGCTTCGTCCAGGAAGACAGCCGACCACATGACAGCGCGCGCGCCGCGCCCGTCGTCGAATTCCGTTGATGTCGGCAAGGGACCAATGGCATCGGTTCCGTAAAGACAGTCGTAAAGGCTTCCCCACCTTGCGTTCGCAGCATTCAGCACAAAACGCGCATTGGTGATGGGGACAACGAGCTGCGGACCGGCAAGTGTTGCAATTTCGGGATCAGCGTTTGACGTGTCGATTGTGAACGCGTCGCCCTCGGGCAAGAGATATCCGATGTCAGTCAGAAACGCCTTATAGGCCGCCGCGTCGTGCGCCTGATCGTTGCGGGCGATATGCCACGCGTCGATACGTTGTTGCAGGTCTTCTCGCTTGACCAACAATTCCCGGTTGCGAGGCCCGAACTGGTGTATCAGATCCGAAAGGCCTATCCAGAAATCCGCTTTTTCGACCCCGGTACCGGGCAGCGCCTCTTCCTCGATAAACCGCGACAAACTCGACTCGACACTGATATCCCCGCGGCTGACATAGCCACTTTCGTTCGCATTCAACATTTCTTCCTCCGGACCAGAGCACTCAGGCAACTTGATAGTCGTATACAAGCGCATACGATGTAAGCAACGGATTACAGCGAACCTTCAATGCGCCGCAATACTCGGGCAATTCCGTTCGTCGCCCGGTGAAAAGCCTGCAGTGGATGGAGCGCGTCGCGCCGAAGCTGCTGGACAACTTAAAATTCATTCAATGTCAGAAGCATCGAATAGCTTGGCGCGGCCCCGACGTCGGTCGCAATACCACTGGCATTGCCCTTCTCGCGAAGTCCCTGATGATCAAACTGGCCGGATCCCAAAAACAGATTGGATGTCGGGCGAAACATTGGGTGCGTCCCGTAGAAATCGGCACCGCAGATCAACCTGATCGTGCAAGGCTGGAGGAAACGCGGTACCACGCGCCAAAAAACGCATGCGTCCTAGCGCGTCTCCATGACTTCCTGAAACCGGGTGAAAAACTGGTCCGCCAGCTTTTTCGAGAACGAGTCAATGATCCGGCTGCCAAGCTGCGCCAGCTTTCCCCCGACGCTGGCATCCACATCATAAGTCAATCTGGTGCCATCCCCTTCGGGTTCAAGCGTCACGGTTGCCGCCCCTTTGGCAAAGCCCGCCGCACCGCCCTTGCCCGCACCCGACAGGCGACAGCTCTTGCCGGGTTCGACGTTCGACAGCGTTACGGTGCCTTTGAACGTCGCCTTCACCGGGCCGACCTTTTGCACCACGACGGCGTCAAACCCATCGTCCGGATTGCCAGTCAGTTCCTGGCATCCTGGGATACATTCCCTTAACACCTCGGCGTCAAGAATGCCTGACCAGACCTTCTCGGGCGAAGCCGCAATTACACGTTCTTCCGACAGTTTCATGTGCCCAATCCCTTCGGCCAGTTCACCGTCGATCCGGCATGTCGCACGCGTTGTCAACACATCCTCGCTTGAAGCGGAAGGCCGCACGCACTAGGTCCGCAGCATGGATACCCTTTCTGCCCTGACTGAACGCCTGTTGTCCGCTGCCACCAAGGCAGGTGCCGATAGTGCCGATGCGATCGCGACCGACGGCCGCGCCGTGTCGATCGAAGTGCGCGATGCCGCCCTGGAACACGCCGAAAGAGCGGAAGGCATCGAAATCGGCCTGCGCGTGCTGATCGGAAAACGTCAGGCCTGCGTATCGGCCTCTGACACCAGCGATGCCACCATTGCCGAAATGGCCGACCGTGCCGTCGCCATGGCCAGGATCGCCCCCGAGGATTCCAACATCGGCCTTGCCGACCCTGGCCAACTTGCCCGTGACTGGGATGTGGCCTCGCTTGATCTGATCGACGACGCCCCGGAACCCGCCCCCGCCGCGATGCAGGCTGCCGCGGCCGAAGCCGAAGCGATAGCCCTTGGTCACGATGGCATCAGCCAGGTCCAAAGTGCCGCGGCGTCTTACTCTCGAAACGCCATACACCTTGCGGCGACCAACGGGTTTTCAGGCGGCTATGAACGATCGTCACATGCGCTCTATTGCGTCGCCATCACCGGGTCAGGCACCGAGATGGAGCGTGACCACTTCGGCGAATCCCGCATTTATCACACGGATCTGCCCACACCTGAAACGGTCGGGCGCCGGGCCGCCGAACGCGCGCTTTCGCGCGCCGGGGCCAGAAAACCGCCCACCGGGGCTTACCCTGTGCTTTTCGACGAACGGATTGCGGCCAGCCTGATCGGCCATCTTTTGCAGGCTTCGAACGGCACCATGATTGCACGCGGAAGTTCCTGGCTAAGGGATCGGCTGGGGAAACCGGTCCTTCCCAAGGGCCTTGATCTGGTCGAAAGTCCTCATCGCCCCCGTGTCTCGGGTTCCAAACCCTTCGATGGCGAAGGCCTGCCCACGCAAGCACGAAAGATCATCGACGATGGCGTCCTTACGGGTTGGACCCTCGATCTGGCCACCGGGCGCAAGCTTGGTCTGGAAAGCACCGGCAATGCCGCCCGCGGCACTTCTTCCCCGCCGTCACCCTCGATCACGAACGTGGTGCTGACCCCGGGCGATGCGAGCCCCAAAGACCTGTTGCGTGACATGGGCACCGGTCTTCTGGTCACAGGGCTTATCGGATCGTCGATCAATGCCACCACCGGCGATTATTCCCGCGGCGCCAGCGGATTTTGGGTCGAAAACGGCGAGGTGACTTATCCGGTCAACGAATGCACTATCGCTGGCAATCTTCATGACATGCTGGCCAGCATCCGACCTTCCAACGACGCGCGCCCCTACCTCAGCCGCGTCGTCCCCTCGCTTCTGGTCGAAGGCCTGACCCTTGCCGGAGAGTGACCGCGCGCTGCTTGAGGAAACTGCGCTGGAAGCCGGTGAAATCGCCCGAAGCTTCTGGCGCGAGGACCCGCAGGTTTGGGACAAGGGCGGTGACGACCCTGTCAGCGAGGCCGATTTCGCGGTCGACAGACACCTGAAACACCGTCTTCTTTCTGCCCGCCCGGATTATGGCTGGGTTAGCGAGGAAACCGAAGACGACATGGCCCGCCTTCAGGCCGATCGGGTCTTTATCGTCGATCCAATCGACGGCACGCGCTCGTTCGTGGCAGGCGAAAAAACCTGGGCCCATTCCATCGCGGTCGCGGAAAAGGGGCGCATCACGGCGGCCTGCGTTTACCTTCCTGTGCGCGAAAAACTGTACACGGCAGGCCTTGGCCAGGGGGCCACGTTGAACAAGGCCCCCCTTGCAGCCTTGTCCCGCGACCGGCTTATGGGCGCCTCGGTCCTCAGCCCGCGTGTCAGTTTCAAGCCCGAGTTCTGGAAAACCGGCCCACCCGAAGTCAGCCGTCACTTCCGCCCTTCACTCGCCTATCGACTGGCCCTTGTCGGTGAAGGTCGGTTCGACGCCATGATCACGTTGCGCCCGGCCTGGGAATGGGACATCGCCGCCGGTGCACTCATCGCCAGCGAAGCAGGCGCGATGGTTACGGATCGCCACGGGCAAGACCTTACTTTCAACAGTCCGGCCCGCCAGACCGCTGGGGTGCTCACGGCCAGCTTAAACGTTCACGCCGACCTCTTGAAGGAACTTGCCTGAAACCGCTTCCTTCGAAACCTAATCCTTGCCGCGCCCCTGCAGCCAGCGGAACCCCACGAACAGCACCACCAGAACCACAATCCAGAAAAACAGATCGCCCATCTCGCCCCTTTCCTATCGCGGCATCGGCAATGACGCGGTCTTGTATGGCTGCCAATCCTTGATTTCGGGATAATGCAGCTTCCGCCATTCCCGCACTTTGGGGTTCATCCTTCGTCGCCACAAGGGCGGGATCATCGCCATGAACCCCATCACCGCATATCCGTATGGCAATTGCGGCGCCGCATCGGCCGGTGTGTTTTGCAGCAGGGGAAACCGGCGGTCGGGCCGCGCGTGGTGATCGGAGTGGCGCTGCAAGTTGATCAACAGCCAGTTCGTCGCGCGGTGCGCGGCGTTCCAACTGTGATGGGGACCGGCCCGCTCGTACTTGCCCTCGCCCAGATGCTTTCGCGTCAACCCGTAGTGCTCCATGTAGTTCACAAGCTCCAACTGCCAGATCGCCACAAGCGCATGGAAAAGGTACAAGGCAACTCCAAGCCATCCGGCAAGAAGCCCCGCCAACAGCAAAAACCCTGCCTGCCATGTGCCATAGCGCCAGAACGGATTGGCCAAGGACCAGGGTGACAGGCCCACCTTCAACAACCGCGTGCGTTCTGCCATCCAGGCAGACTGCAAGCATTCCGGCACGACGCGAAAGAAAAAGGCATGGAAATGTTCGTTGTACCGCGCCGTCACCGCATCGCGCGGTGTGGCGACATAGGTGTGGTGAACCAAAAGATGCTCGGACCGGAAATGCCCGTAAAACACTGACGCCAAAAGGATATCGCCCAGCCAACGCTCGAACCGTGAGGGCTGGTGCATCAACTCATGGGCATAAACGATCCCAATGGAACCACCGAGTATGCCCAAACCGATCGCGACCCCCAGCATCTCCCACCAAGCCAGATCAGAGCGCACGACAAAGGCCAGAACACCCATGACCGTTGCGATCTGCAAAAAAGGCCAGACCCAGGTGATCATCCGATACCAGAACAAGGCCTCGACGGGCGTTTCGGGGTCTTCGTTGTCCAGGTTCAACCCGGTAATTCCGTCCAACACCGAAAACAGCACCCACGAGCCCAATGGCACCAGAATGATGGCCCAACCGCCGATCAGCGCGCTGGCCCAGGCGAGCGGCACCAATAGAAGCGACGCCCAGAAAGGCAGAGCGCGTGTTATATGGGAAATCGGCTGGCTCATGCGTTGATTCTAAGTCTCCAATTCCCCAACCGCCAGATCGAAGGCCTTCCGCATGACCGTTGGCAGATCGCTACGGCGGAAATCGGCCTTGAACCGCCCCCGCCTTGGCGCGGCCTCCAGCGCCACGTCCGCAACCTTTACCGAAAGCCGCAGGTGGAAATGTGTAAATGTATGGCGCACTTCGATCCCTAAATCCCGCCAATCGGCAACCATTGGCGGTGCCTCTTCAGGCACCCTCTCGCCCCAATCACTTCCCGGCCAGCCCAGCATGCCGCCCAAAAGCCCGCGCGCGGGCCTTGTCTCGACCAGCCAGGCGCCGTCCGAGCGCCGCGCCAGATAAACAATGCCGTAGCGCACCGGTTTCACCTTCTTCGGTGCTTTCACCGGAAACTTAGCCTGCCGCCCGCTTGCACGCGCCCCACAGCTTTGCATCCAGGGGCAAATCCCGCACGCTGGTGATTTCGGTGTGCAGATCGTCGCGCCAAGATCCATAACGGCCTGTGCATAATCACCGGGTCGACCCATCGGCGTCAGGCCCCCGGCAATCTCTGTCAACTCGGCCTTGGCCTTGGGCAAGGGTGTTTCCACCTCGAACAGCCGCGACACTACCCGTTCCACGTTGCCATCAACCACCGTGGCCACCTCATCAAAGGCTATCGCTGCAATCGCCGAGGCGGTATAGGGCCCGACCCCGGGAAGAGTCAGCAACATTTCGCGCGTTGTCGGAAAGGCACCGCCATGGTCGGTCACCACCTGCCGCGCGCACTTCAACAAGTTCCGCGCCCGGGCGTAATATCCAAGCCCGGCCCATTCGGCCATCACACGAGTATCCTCGGCTGCCGCCAATTCTTCAACTGTCGGCCAAAGCTCTGAAAACCGCAGGAAATAGGCCCGAACCGCGGCAACCGTGGTCTGTTGCAACATGATCTCGCTTAACCACACGTGATAAGGATCGGGCCGCTGACCTGCTGCGCGCGCGCGCGGACCGACCCGCCACGGAAGGTCGCGGGCATGGGCATCGTACCAATCCAGAAGATCCGAGGCACAGAGGTCACGCATTGTTTATGGTCCACCCTTTGGCTTTCGGCTGGCGTCACAGCCATCAATCCTTAGAATGTGATCTGAACGATGGAAAGCAAGCCGTGACCGCCAAAGGCAAGACACCCGGGATCAATCGACGCAAACGCGGCTTTGAACGCGCCTCAAGCCTTGTGTCGAACCGCGTGCGAACTGCCAGCGAAAGCCGCGGCTTTGCCGTCTCGCGCCTGCTGACCCACTGGGCCGAGGTCGTGGGGCCTGACATCGCCCGCGTCGCCCGCCCGGTCGACGTTGCCTACGGGCGCGGTTTCGGTGCGACGCTGACGCTTTTAACGACCGGCGCCGAAGCGCCGATGCTGGAAATGCAGAAAGACGCCATACGGGACCGCGTGAACGCCTGTTATGGCTATGCCGCGATCCAGAAACTGCGCATCACCCAAACTGCGGCAACAGGCTTTGCCGAAGGCCGGGTCCAGTTCGAACCGGCCCCTAAATCCGTCCCCAAGCCCAATCCCGTTCCGGAAAAGGCCGTTAAGGCGGCTCAATCGGTTCATGACGACAACCTGCGTTCTGCGCTTGAACGTCTGGGGGCCAACGTCCTATCTAACACAAAACGATAACAGAGGCTTTTTTCTCATGACCCGAAGACTTTCGGTCCTTGCCGCCCTTACGATTGCCGCCCTGGCCGGTGTTTACATCTACTCTCAGAACCAGGCCCCGGCTGATCCATTTGGCGCGGCCTTCGCGCAGGACGCCGCCGACATCGACACCTCGATGATCAAGGAAATGACCCTCGGCAATCCGGACTCGCCCGTGACCGTGGTCGAATACGCCTCGTTCACCTGCCCCCACTGCGCGGCATTTCACAACGACAGCTACAAACAACTGAAGACCGACTTCATCGACACCGGCAAGATCAACTTCGTCTATCGCGAAGTGTATTTCGACCGCCCGGGTCTTTGGGCCGGCATCGTCGCGCGCTGTGGCGAGAACGCCGAGAACCGCTATTTCGGGATTGCCGAGATGCTTTATGCCCAGCAACGCGAATGGGCCGACCCGAACAACAGCCCAGGTGAGATCGTCGAACGACTTGGCAAAATCGGCAAAACCGCCGGTCTGACCGATGCCGACCTTGAACAATGCTTTCAGGACGCAGAACGCGCCCAGGCGCTTTATGCTCTGTTCCAGAAAAACACCAAGGCCGACGGAATCAATTCCACACCGTCCTTCGTGATCAACGGAGAAAAGCACACAAACATGGACTACGAGGAAATGAAGGCTTTGCTGGACGAGGCCGTCGGCGGCTAACTCAACCAGGCCCGGACCAGCACGCGTGACCCCCCTTCACGGCCTTAAGGTGATCGAACTTGCCCGCGTTTTGGCTGGCCCTTGGGCCGGTCAGACCTTGGCGGATTTGGGGGCCGAGGTGATCAAGGTCGAATCGCCTTCGGGCGATGACACCCGCAAATGGGGTCCGCCCTTCATCGAAAGGGACGGCGACACGTCCGCCGCCTACTTCCACTCCACCAACCGTGGCAAATCGTCGGTCACGGCGGACTTTCGCACACCCGAAGGGCGCGCCCTGGTCGAAGGCCTGGTGCGCGACGCGGACGTGCTGATCGAGAATTTCAAGGTCGGTGGCCTGAAGAAATACGGCCTGGATTACGATAGCTTGTCACGGATCAACCCGCGTCTGATCTATTGCTCGATCACCGGCTTTGGTCAGGATGGCCCCTACGCCGACCGGGCCGGTTATGACTATGTGATCCAGGGAATGTGCGGGCTGATGTCGGTCACTGGCGATCCGGCGGGCCAGCCCCAAAAAACGGGTGTCGCGGTCACCGACATCTTCACCGGGCTTTATGGCGTCATCGCCATCCAGGCGGCACTGATTCAACGGAACACAAGCGGGCGTGGCCAGCATATCGACCTCGCCCTGCTGGATTGCGGTGTGGCGATAATGGCTAACCAAGCCTTGAATTACCTCAGTTCGGGCAATGCCCCGCAGCGCCTTGGCAATGCGCACCCCAATCTTGTGCCTTATCAGGTCTTTGACTGCCAGGACGGATGGGTCATCATCGCGACGGGAAACGACGGGCAATTCACCCGACTTTGCGCCATGCTTGGCCGCGACGATCTTGGCACCTCGCCCGACTATGCCAGCAACGCCAAGCGGGTCGAGAACCGCGAAACCCTGGCCGCCGAGATCAACGCCGAAACCGCCAAGCTGACCCGAGCCGAACTTCTTGCCGCCTGTGAATCACAAGGCGTTCCCGCCGGTCCGATCAACGACATGGCCGACGTCTTTGCCGACCCCCAGGTCCAGGCACGTGGCCTTCAGCGCGATGATAATGGTGTGCCGCTTGTGCGCTCGCCGTTTCGGTTCTCGGATGCCGAAACCGCACCCTTACGTGCCGCCCCCGCGCTTGACGCCGACGGAGACCGTCTGCGCAAGCGTTGACACGTTAACACGCATTGTCCCTAGTCAGTCCGCACAACCTGCTCCAACGCTGCGTCCAATGGCCCCGGGTCGTCGATCACCAGGCGCACCGGAAAAGTCAGCACCTTACGGCGAAATCCTTCGGGCAAGCGTACGGCGTCCTTTTCGGTGGTGACCAATTGTGCCGTTCCGGCGGTCGCCTCCGTCTCAAGCCGCTTTATCAGGGCCTCTGACAGCGGCTGATGATCGTCCAGTGCCTCGCCTCGCACCAGATCAACACCAAGCCCGCGTAGGGTGGCAAAGAATTTTTCCGGTCGCCCGATCCCGGCAAAAGCAAGCACCTTCAGACCGCCCCAGTCCATCCCTGTCGCCAGAACCTCAAGGTGCCCGGTGACCAGCGGGCAAGGAAAAAGCGCACCCCAGGTTTGCTGGAACGCCTCCCGCTCGGCTTCACTTCCGATCGCCAACACCAGGTCCGCTCTTGCCAACCCTCGCGCAACCGGTTCTCGCAATGGCCCCGCAGGCATGACCCGGCCATTGCCAAACCCGACTGCGGCATCAACGACCACGATGCTCAGATCCTTGGCAACGTTCGGGTTCTGAAACCCGTCGTCCATAACGATCACCCGGGCACCCTCGGCTTCGGCGGCGGCGACGCCCTTGGCCCGGTCCCGCGATACCCAGGTCGGCGCAAAGGCCGAGATCAACAAGGGCTCGTCCCCCACCCGGTCGGCCCGGTGGCGGCGTTCATCGACCCGAAGCGGTCCGACTTCAGACCCGCCATACCCGCGCGACACCACGTGAAGGCCGTCGCCCAGCCTTTCGGAAAGATAAATGACCGTCGGCGTTTTGCCGGTGCCGCCGACATTCAGATTGCCAACGCAGATCACCGGGCAAGCCACACTTTTGCTGGCGGGCCGCGCCACGCGCCGCGCGGTCAGGGCGCCAAAAGCCCAACCGATCGGCGCCAACAGCCGCGCTTGCCAGCCGGGCCGGTCAGGGGGATTGTGCCAAAAGCCCGGCGGTCGCATCAGATCTCTCCGTCTCGATCCAAGGCCGCGTCGACTAACTCGGCAAGCCGTTCGACAACCGAAGCGCTTTCCGTCGTCACTGCCCAGCCGGTCTGAGCCAGAGAGGCCGCCTTGTCAGAAGCAAGAAGTGTTTGGACAGCTTCACCCAATTCTTCGCCGGTACTGACCCGCATGCTACCATTCATGGCCATCAGGTTGAAAAACCGGGCCGGCGCCTCGCCCAGATGCGGGCCATGCAGAACCGCCGATCCGAGCGCCGCGGGATCAAAGGGATCGGACACGTCACCTGCTTTGCAAAGAGTCCCGCCCACAAAGCTTGTCGGAGCCAGGCGATACCACATCCCCAGTTCGTCTTCCGTATCGGCGATATAGACCTGAACTTCCGGGTCAGGTTCGTCGCCCTCTGATCTCAGTGCGGTGCGCCACCCCTTGGTGTCGAAGTTGCGTCGGATATCAGCCGCGTCCTCAAGGACCCTGGGCACAAGAATCAGCAACAGGCGATGCGCGGCACGAAATGCACGGCGATGCGCCTCTTCAACAATGTCAATTTCTTCGGGATGAACGTCGGCGGCCAGCCAGACCGGGCGGCCACCCAAAAGTTTGGCAAGTTCGTCGCATTCGGCTTCGTTGCAGGACAGCGCATGGGTGGTATCGGTCAGGGGGCCGGTAATCTCGATCGTTACGTCGCGGTCGGCAAACTGGTCGCGCAACACCCGCATCTCGGCCGCCGAGGCCGCAAGACAGGCCCGAAATTCGCCGAGATAGGCCGGAAATCTGCGCCTCTCGGATCGCTCGGCGGCCACATGAAACAGGGGAATGCCCCGGTCGGCTGCGGCGGCAAACAGTTTCGGGCGATCCACGACGCCGATTGAAATACCGACATCTGGCGCCCAATGGTTCAAGAACCGTTCGACCGATCCGGGCGTTTCCACCGGCACAAGCTGATGCAAGGCCTCGCGCGCCACCTTGGGCACCAGGGGATCGTTGGTTTCAGTTGAGACCAGACAGTGAAACGGCCCTTCGCGCAGGAACGAAAGCTCTTTGACCAGTGACAGGATCGCCCCGGCTTCCACCGCATTTTCTGCGGTGACCCAGATCAGGCAACCCTCGGGTCGCGGTTGGCTTGCCTGCCCCAACCGTTCGGTCCCTTTTGGTGCCTCGGCCTTGGCGGGCCGCAGGAAGGACAGGTCCTTCAGTCGGCTTGCCGCATAGGTCAGCCGCGACACCAGCCGGGGTCTGGAAGACGTCAGTTGCCCAGCTCCTCGGTGGTCGACGCTTCGGCCTCTTCGTCGCGCAGGCGGTGCAGATGGGCGATGAAATATCGCATATGGGCATTGTCGACCGTGCGCTGCGCCTCGGATTTCCAGGCGTTATAGGCCGCGTCGTATTCGGGAAAGATGCCCACTACGTGAATATCGTCGACGTTGCGGAAAACGTTTTCGGACGGATCGACAAGTTCGCCCCCGAAAACAAGGTGCAGTCGCTGGACCATGGTCAATCTCCGGTTTTGTTGGTCAAAATGCTAGCGGTCACGACAGGCGCGTCAAGCTGACCTGTGGGGTTCATTTTCGCGGCACCTTCAGGCGCGCGCGTCCACCCTCCAGCAAGGCAAAACAGGCACCGTCGTCAAAAACGACCGGCACCAGATCGTTGCCCCAACCGGCGCCAGTGTCGATATTCACCCGATTGCCATAGTGGGTAGGCTCGTCCACAGGTGTGTGACCATGGACGATCAGCGCCTCGTGATCGCCGTGGTGCCACAGGAATTCGTCCCGGATCCACAGAAGATCCTCCTCGTCCTGCGCCTCGATCGGAAACCCCGGTCGGATGCCAGCATGAACAAAGATCATATCCTTCGCGCGATGCCAAAGCGGCAGTCGCTTCAGGAAATCCACATGTGCTTTGGGCACACGCGCACGGACCCGTTGGTGATAGCCCGCATCGCCCTCAAGAAGTTTCCGCTTCACGCCATAGGATTGAAGTGTGGCCTTGCCGCCCAATCTGTTGTGTTGCCACGTGAGGTTTTTCGGCAGCCGCGTCGTAGCGTCATCACCGCCTATAAAATCCAGAAACATCTGGTCATGGTTGCCGCGCAGAACGACCCATTCCTCGCCCTTGGCAAGCCCGTCGATCAGGTATTGAACGACACCCTTCGAATCGGGCCCGCGATCAACCAGATCGCCAATATGCACGACCTTGGCATCCTTCTGCCCGATCTCGGCACGATCCTTGGCGATAAGGGCATGCGCAGCCGCAAGCTGGTCCAAATGCCCGTGAATATCGCCAATCGCGTAGATCATGGCACGCACATAGTCAGATTTCCCGGACCGGGCCAGTTCAGAACGCAAAAAACTTGCCGAATTTTGGGCGATTTCTTTGTTATGGGGCGCTCTCGGCCAGCCGCACGCCCGCCCGCCAGCACATCCAGGCGATCAGGGCACCCAGATAACCGTCGACGGCATAGTGCCAGCCAAGCTGCACCGAACCGACCATCATCAGCATGGCAAACACAGTCATCACCCAACCCAACAGGCGCGAGTATCCAAACGCGAAGAAAACCATCAGGACCGAGGTCGCCACATGCATCGACGGCATCGCAGAAATGGCCGCATTGCCGCCGTTTGCCAGATAGGCCTGCCAAAGCGCCTCTTGCACTTCAAGGGCCGGCAAACGCCCGATCTGGTTCATCGCCTCAAGCGATGACATTAGCGGTGCGAAATCCGACCCAAGGCCAAGCCGTTCGTAATAAACCGGGCCAGCCGAGGAAAAGATCGTCGCCAGAAGGTTTCCGCCGATGGCGAATGCCAACACGAACGAGATCAGAAACGCCCGTGACAAGGCCCCGCGCCCGAAACAGGCAACGAAGACGGCAAAGTAAATCGCGAAGAACCAACCGTGATAGACGATGTTCAACGTCTTGGTCACCGCATAGCTTCCGGTGATCGGCTGCAACAGACGCCAGGGATCCTGCCCAAAGTGCAACCAGCGGTCCAATTCCGCAAACGACACATCCCAGGCAAAGGGCTGCAGCACCGTGATCAGTTCTTTCAGATATCCAGTGCTTGCGATGAACAAGGCCGCCAGAAGGAACCGCATCGCCGACTGAAGTTGCCAGCGATGATCCAATGCATTGGTCTTCAAAACCGCCAGGGTGTCCTTCAAGGGCGCTTGCGACTTTTCAACAACCGCCAGCCGCCAGATCAGATGCGCAAGCATGATCCAGACGAACCAGGGCATCAGAATTCCCAAAAGAACGGCCAGAAGCTGTGGCATCTGGGGATTGAACGAAAAACCCGTCACAGTGCCCATGCCAACCGCGATGGCCACATGAGCAATGACAAGCACGAAGAACGGCCCGCCAAGGTCAGGCAGGATCCGCGTCCGCGTCCCGGAAGTGTTCAAAACAATGCTCAAATGCCTGTGCCACTGCTTGGTCCAGGTGCAACCAACCACAGGACTTTGACCAGATTTTGGCGGCCTAATGCTCTTCTTCGCGGAATATCCAGTTGGCCAGGCCGACGGCCAGCACCGCGCCAACCAACTCGGCCAACACGAACCCCGGCACGTCCAAAGGGCGTACGCCCGAAAACGTGTCGGTAAAGGCCCGCGCAATGGCCACAGCAGGGTTCGCAAACGAGGTCGACGCGGTGAACCAGTAAGCCGCTGTGATGTACAACCCGACCAGCCACGGAACCGCATCCACCCTTTGCCGCATTCCCAAAAGGATGATCAGCACCAGACCGAAGGCCGCGACAACTTCGGCCAACCACTGCGCACCGCCGGTTCGCACGGTGGTCGAGGCCTGAAAAATGGTCTCTGCAAACATCCCATGGGCCAGCCAGGTGCCCAGAATACCGCCCAGAACCTGCGCCCCGACATAGGCCAGGGCAACGTTGCCCGACATCTTGCCACACAGGCGAAATGCCAGGGTCACCGCCGGATTGAAATGTGCCCCTGACAATGGCCCAAGAACCGTGATCAACACCACAAGGATCGCACCCGTAGGCAGGGTGTTGGCCAACAACTGCAAGGCAACGTCATCGGTCAGCCGCTCGGCCATGATGCCCGACCCAACGACGGTCGTGACCAAAATGCCAGTGCCCAGGGCCTCGGCCACCAGCCGCCGTTTCAGATCAATTGCATTCATGCGACGTCAAACACCAATGGCCTCACCTGTTCGAACATACCTGTGTTTTGTAACGCTTCAATGACAGTGCCGGGCACCGGCTCATCGACGTACAAAAGCGCAATCGCATCGCTGCCTTTTTCCGACCGGCCAAGGGTAAAGTTGGCAATGTTTACACCGTTGTTGCCCATGGTCTGACCCAAAGTGCCAATGATCCCCGGGACATCTTCGTTGGTGGTGTAAAGCATGTGTTCGCCGACTTCGGCGTCGATGTTGATGCCTTTGATCTGGATGAACCGCGGCTTGCCATCGGAAAACACCGTGCCCGCAATGGACCGCTCGCGCTTGTCGGTGGCGACGGACAGCTTGATATAGGCGTCGAACACCCCTGACTTTTCCTGTGTCGTCGTCGAACACTTGATGCCGCGATCCTTCGCGATCACCGGGGCCGAGACCATGTTCACCTCGGGGTTCGACACTGCCAGCAAACCGGCCACCGAGGCTGCATTCAATGCGGCGGTGTTCATGCTTGCGACTTCGCCGTTGTAAAGGATATTGATCGCGCGGATCGGTTCGTCGGTCAATTGGCCCACAAAGCTGCCCAAGTTCTGCGCCAGCTTGACCCATGGGCCCATGACCTTGGCTTCCTCGGCCGTCACCGAAGGCATGTTCAGGGCGTTCGTCACGGCGCCGGTCAACAAGAAGTCCGACATCTGCTCGGCCACCTGAATGGCCACGTTTTCCTGAGCCTCGGTGGTCGAAGCACCCAAATGCGGCGTCACAACCACGTTTGGCAGGTTGAACAGGGGCGACGCCGTCGCCGGTTCTTCGGCAAATACATCGAAGGCCGCACCCGCCACGTGCCCGGACTTCAGCGCCTCGGCCAATGCGGCCTCGTCCACCAGCCCACCACGGGCACAGTTGATCACCCGCACACCGGGTTTCATGCGTTCAATCGCATCGGCCGACAGAATGTTGCGTGTCTTGTCGGTCAGGGGCACGTGCAGGGTGATGAAATCGGCACGCCCCAATAGTTCGTGCAGTTCCACCTTGTCGACACCCAGCTTATCCGCCCTCTCTTCACTGAGAAACGGATCAAACGCGACCACCTTCATCTTCAGGGCCAGCGCACGCTCGATCACGATCGACCCGATGTTCCCGGCACCGATCACGCCAAGCGTCTTTGCCGTCAATTCGACCCCCATAAAGCGCGACTTTTCCCACTTGCCATTGTGGGTCGAAGTGCTCGCTTCGGGGATCTGCCGCGCCACGGCGAACATCATCGCGATAGCGTGTTCGGCGGTGGTGATCGAATTGCCGAACGGCGTGTTCATCACGATCACGCCTCGTTTCGACGCAGCAGGAATTTCGACATTGTCGACACCGATCCCCGCCCGACCGACAACCTTCAAGTTGGTTGCGTCCTTCAGCAGTTTTTCGGTCACCTTCGTCGCCGACCGGATCGCCAAACCATCATAATCGCCAATCACCTTCAGCAACCGCTCCTTGTCCTTGCCAAGGGTCGGATCAAAGGTGACGTCAATGCCGCGATCTCGAAAGATTTGCACGGCGGTTTCGGACAATTCGTCGCTCACAAGTACCTTGGGAGACATGGGGTTCTGTTCCTTTTCGCACATGTACGTCTTGTACGTTTTGTAAAATGACCCACCGAACGCCTGTACGTTTTGTAAAATCTGGCCGACGTTCGCTGAGGTTTATGAGAGGTTAATCGTCGGCGTCGAGCGCCGCGATCTCGGCTTCGAAGGCCCAATCAAGCCAGTTGGCCAAAGCCTGGACATCGGCGGTTTCGACCGTACCGCCGCACCAGATCCGAAGTCCCGGCGGGGCATCGCGATAGGCCCCGATGTCATAGGCAACGTTCTGAGTTTCCAGCCTTTTTGCCACGGCCTTGGCAAATGCCGCGCCGTCCTTGATGCGCTCGTCGGTGAACTTCAGGCAAACGCTGGTGTTCGACCGCGTTTCGGGATCGACGGCCAGATTGGCAATCCAGTCGCGGCTGTCGCAGAAATCATGCAGCACTTTTGCGTTCGAATTCGCCCGCGAAATCAACCCCTTGAGCCCACCAACACTCACCGCCCAATCCAGGCAATGCAGATAATCCTCGACCGCCAGCATCGACGGTGTATTGATCGTGGCCCCTTCAAAGATGCCCGCGATCAATTCTCCGCCCTTTGTCAGCCGGAAAATCTTCGGCAAGGGCCAGGAAGGTGTATAGGTTTCAAGTCGTTCCACTGCGCGCGGGCTGAGTACGATCATCCCGTGCGCGGCTTCGCCGCCCAGCACTTTCTGCCACGAGAACGTCACCACATCCAACCGGTCCCAAGGCAGATCCTGTGCAAAAGCCGCCGATGTCGCATCGCAAATCGTCAGCCCCTCCCGATCCTCAGGTATCTGAAAAGACTGAGGAATTCGTACGCCCGAGGTTGTGCCGTTCCAGGTGAACACCACGTCGCGGTTCCAATCCACGGCGTCCAGATCGACGATCTCGCCATAGTCCGCCGTCGTGATTTTCGCATCCAGTTTCAATTGCTTGACCACATCGGTGACCCACCCGGCACCAAAGCTTTCCCAAGCCAGCATCTCGACCGGTCTGGCACCCAGAAGGTTCCACATGGCCATTTCGACAGCGCCCGTATCGGACGCAGGCACGATGCCGACAAGGTAACCCTCTGGCACACCAAGCAATTCCTTGGTCCGCTCGATGGTGTCTTTCAACTTGGATTTCCCGATGGCAGCCCGGTGCGAACGCCCCAATGCGGCGTTGTTCAGGCTTTCCAGCAAAAATGTGGGGGGTTTGGCACAAGGGCCAGACGAAAAACGCGGATTATCCGGCCGCGTTGCCGGGTGTTCTTTATCCATTTCTGAATATCCTTACAGATATGCGCCCTTCGTTGGGGAAGGGTGTCCCACGAACGCGGATAGAGTGGTGCAACCCCTTTCGCAAGTCACAATTTGTCGCTAGAGCGCGGAATATACTGAAACACGCCGAGGTCCCGAAAGTGCCCCTGATTTCGCTGATCGCCCTTCCGGGCCAACTTGAACCAGCGTTGGTCTCCAGCCTGCAAGGCGCATTCGGAGCCATTGGGGACGCCATTTGGTTGTCACCCGATGAGGCGGCGGAATTTCCCGTGTCAACCTGCCCCGATAACCTGAGCGATGTTCGAAAAAGCGTTTCAGATCATAAAGTTGACCTGAATTTCGTTGCTGATGATGATCGTCGAAAAGCGCTTTTGATTGCGGACATGGATATGACCATGATCGAACAGGAATGCATCGACGAGCTGGCCGATGAAGCCGGGGTCGGGCCGCGTGTGGCCGAGATAACCGTGCGCGCCATGAACGGCGATCTCGACTTTGAAGAGGCGGTTCGCGAACGGGTCGGCTTGTTGAAGGACATGCCGGTCGATGTGGTCACGCGTGTCCTTGAAACGCGGATCACCCTGGCGCCCGGCGGCAGAACGCTGGTTCAGACAATGAAAGCCAACGGTGCGCGCACTGCACTGGTTTCGGGCGGGTTCACCCAGTTCGCGACCGCTGTCGGCAACCAACTTGGGTTCGACGAAACCCACGCCAACACGCTTCTGGCCGCCGATGGCAAACTGACCGGAGATGTTGCTCGCCCTAACCTTGGCAGGGATGCGAAAGTCGGCATTCTGAACCGCCTTTCGCCTGATCCTAGCCGCGCCATCGCGGTCGGCGACGGGGCAAACGATCTTGGGATGATCGAACGCGCCGGAATGGGCGTCGCGCTGCACGCGAAACCAGTGGTGGCGAACGCAGCACCGCTTAGGATCGACCACGCCGATCTTAGCGCCTTGTTGTTCCTGCAGGGCTATGCCCGAGACGAATTTGTCTAGGTCAGATACCTGGCCAGAGCGTCGTGGGGATTTGCAAAGAAATCATCGGTTTCTACCGGCGCTTCGACAGTGCCTCCGTCAACAAAGATCACATGGTCTGCGATGCGTTTTGCATCCTCGGGATCATGGGTCACCATCAGAATTGTGGCGTTCGGCAACAAGGTCTTGACCAATTCCAGCATATCGGTCCGCAAGGCCGGGCCGAGGGCGGAAAAAGCCTCGTCCATCAAAACGACGGGTCGATCCGTCAACAGGATCCGCGCCAAAGCGGCCCGGCTTTGCTGGCCACCCGACAGGTCTCTGGGGTGGCGGTGTTCGGCGCCTTCAAGACCAACACGCGACAAGGCGTCTTTTGAACGTGCAAGCGTGGCAGGGGTCGGGCGCACCCGTGGGCTTTCGCCCAATGCCACGTTGGCAAGAACGTCCAGGTGCGGGAAAAGGTTGTTGTCCTGAAACAGGATAGCGACCGGGCGATCGCCGGGCGGGTCGGCGGTGATGTCCTGATTGTTGACCAGGATACGCCCTGCATCGGGGGTCTCGAACCCCGCGATTAACGACAACAGTGTCGACTTGCCGCCTCCCGATGGGCCGATGACAGCGGTGATCCCGGGTCCGGGCACCTGGAAATCCGCCGTCAGGCGAAACCCGTTCCGGGCAAAACCTATGTCATCAAGGTTCAACATCGCGCGCCCTTCGGTCAAACACCCAGAATAAAGTGAAACTCAGCAAAAGCAGCAGAACCGACGCACCCGCAGCGTCATCCATGCGATACGCCCCCATGAGGCGGTAGACCTGCAACGGCAAGGTGGCTCCATCTGGATCGGCAAACAGAGCGATCACCCCCAGATCTCCCATCGACAACGCTGCTGCCAAGCCCGCCGAAAACCAGATCGGGCGCCTGAGCCGGGGCAGTACCAAAAGCCTGAGCCGTGCCCATCCCGTCAGGTTCAAAGATGTCGCAAGGCGGCCGAAGTCGTCCTCGATCGTTTTGCACGCGGGCAGGATCGCTCTGAGTGCAAAGGGCAAAGTGACCAATGCGTTGACCAGTGCCGTCACCGGCAAGGCCAGGCGTCCGGGGTCGATGATCGGATGGACCAACACGAAAAGCCCGGTTCCCAACACCAGGGGCGACGCGGCCACCGCCATCAATCCTGCAGTTTCCACCCATCTGCTGAAACGCCCCAGCCGAGTGGCCGCAACCGACATGGCAACCGACATCACGACCACCAGAATGGTCGAACAAAGCGCCACGCCCAGGGATCGGAGCGCCGACGCCCAGACCACACCGGGCAAACCCGGAATTTCGGCCACGCCGCGCAGCAAAACCAGCGTTATTGGAAGCAATAGAAACACGGTAACGCCGGTTAGGACCACACCATCCTGAGCACGGATGATTCCGGTGCCCCCATCCCACCGGCGGCGCTGCCGGTCGATCCCCGGACGAAACCCGGCCTGACGCACCAGACGCAAGGCAAGTAAAGCGACAACAACCGTGATCATTAGCTGTACCAATGACAGCATCGCTGCACGGCTTAGGTCAAATTCAAACCGGACGGCCTGATAGATCGCCAGTTCCACCGTTGTCGCCTTCGGCCCGCCGCCCAGGGTCAGGGCCACTGCGAAACTTGTGGTGCAAAGGACAAAGATCACGAGGGTCGCACTCGGCACCACCTGTCGAAGCATGGGATGCTCAAGATGACGATTGACCGCGCGGGCGTCCATTCCAAGCGTCGCGGCCAAACGGAACCGCTCGCTTGGGATGTCTTGCCAGCCCTGCAGGATCAACCGCGTCGCAAGGGGCAAGTTAAAGAACACATGGGCCAGGACAACGCCGTGCAGGCCGTAGATCGACACCGGTTCCAGCCCCAGACCGGTCAGTGCTGCATTCAGAACGCCACCTCGCCCGAACACCGCCAGCAACCCGAAAATCGCAACAATCACCGGCAACAAAAACGGTGCGCCCAGCAAGGTCACCAACAGATTGCGACCCCAAAATACCTGTCTGGCAAGGGCACGCGCCACCGGCACGGCCAGTGAAACGCTGATTAAGGCCGACAACAGCGCCTGCCAAAGCGTAAACCGCAGCGCCGCCAAATCCGCGCCGCCAAGGCCCTCGCCCGGTTCCGCAACCCAGAGGATTGCGCCGGTCGTGACTAGAATGACAAAGGGGATCGCCGCCGCGACGGCAACCCCGAAAGCCCCGCCGGGACCTATTGGCTGAGCGCGGTCAGCCATTCGTCCAGCGCCGCACCGCGCAGGGATTGCGCCTCTTTCGCGGAAAAGAGCAGCGATGCCTTGGGTTCGATCAGCGTCTCATACCCTTCGGGCAAGCCAGTTTCCGGGACCACTGCGGGATACATCCAGTTGGTGGTCGGGATGATGTTTTGGAAGCCATCCGACATCATGAACCGAAGGAACCGGTCCGCCAGTTCTGGCTGATCCGTCGCAGCCAGCTTACCGGCCACTTCGATCTGCATGTAATGACCTTCGGCAAACGACGCGGCCTTTTTGCTGTCGTCGCCCTCGGCAATCAGGTGATAGGCCGGAGAGGTCGTGTAGGACAGAACCATGTCGGCCTCGCCCTCAAGAAACATCCCGTAGGCTTCGGACCAGCCCGGGGTCACGGTGACGATGTTATCAGCCATGTCAGACCAAAAAGCCGGGGCGTCGTCGCCGAAGGCCGCCTTGGCCCACAGCAACAACCCAAGACCCGGGGTCGATGAGCGTGGGTCTTGAATCACGACCTGAAGATCGCTGTCGGCCAGATCGCGAAGGCTGCCCGGCGCAGGCTGTAAGGCCGTCTCGTGGACAAAGGCGAAGTAGCCCCAGTCATAGGGAAGGAAGGTATCGTCGTCCCAGGCGACGGGGAGGTCGAACTCAGGCACTCCCAGGCCGTGGGGCGCAAACAACCCGGTGGACGCAGCCTCGGCCGTCAGGTTGGTGTCCAGCCCCAGAACCACGTCGGTTTCACTTCGTGTACCCTCTAGCCTGATCCGCGCCAAAAGTGCGGCCCCGTCACCGGCCGACACGAACTTCAAGTCGCATTCGCACGTCTTTTCAAAGGCTTCTTCCACAGCCGGGCCCGGGCCCCAATCAGCCACAAAGCTGTCATAGGTCATGACGGTCAGTTCAGGCAGGTCATTCGCCGCAGCCGCACTGGCCAAAAGCATCAGTCCAACGCCAAGGATCGGAAATCGCATATCTCACTCCTTGTTGCCGAACGGGGGAAAAGGATGAGATCGCTCGACCTTCCCTCCGCCGGTGTTATCCGGTTCAGGTTCTACGGGTTCGCGACAAGCGCATCTCAGCCATGGTTGGCACCCCGAGGTAGTACGTACCTAGTACCGGGAGATTGGATGGGCAAGTCCCCTTATCGGCACCCGGAACAAGCGAAACCTTCCCCTTGGAGATAAGAGCGGTTAACAACCCCGAAGAAGGAGGGGGACCATGAGCCTCAACACCTATGGACATCTATTCCGGGTCACGACCTGGGGCGAAAGTCATGGACCCGCCATTGGCGCCACCGTCGATGGTTGTCCGCCGGGTGTGGCGCTGATCGAAAGCGATCTGCAGGGCTGGCTCGACAAACGAAAACCCGGCCAGAACAAGTACACTACGCAACGGCGCGAGGCGGACGCGGTTGAAATCCTTTCCGGTACTTTCGAAGGCAAGACCACCGGAACGCCGATCCAACTCATGATCCGCAACACCGATCAGCGGTCAAAGGACTATGGCGATATCGCCGAAAAGTTCCGCCCCGGCCATGCCGATATCACCTATTGGCAAAAATACGGCATACGCGATTATCGTGGCGGCGGGCGGTCCTCGGCCCGCGAAACCGCCACCCGCGTGGCCGCCGGTGGCGTCGCGCGCGCCGCCCTTGATCGACTTGCCCCGGGGGTGAAAATCACCGGCTATCTGGTCGCCATGGGTGAGCACGAGATCGACCGAAACCGTTTTGACTGGGACCAGATCGAGCAAAATCCGTTCTGGGCGCCAGACGCGCAAGCTGCTGAAAACTGGGCAATATACCTGGATGGCTTGCGCAAATCGGGTTCGTCCGTCGGGGCGATTATCGAGGTCACGATCAGGGGGTGTCCGGCGGGATTGGGGGCGCCGGTCTATGGCAAGCTTGATACCGATCTGGCGGCGGCGATGATGTCGATCAACGCTGTGAAGGGAGTCGAGATCGGCGAGGGCATGGCCGCAGCGCGACTGACGGGCGAGGCCAATGCCGACGAGATTTCCATGGGCGAGAATGGCCCCGAATACAGTTCCAATCACGCCGGTGGCATCCTTGGCGGCATCTCGACAGGTCAGGATATCATCGTGCGTTTTGCTGTGAAACCAACGTCTTCGATCCTGACGCCGCGAAAGACGATCACCAAATCCGGCGAGGCAACCGAAATCATTACCAAGGGCCGCCACGATCCTTGTGTCGGCATCCGCGCGGTTCCCGTGGCCGAGGCGATGGCGGCGACGGTGATCCTTGATCACCTGCTTCTGGATCGCGCGCAGACCGGTGGCACCCGGGGTGCGATTGGCTGATGTCGGCGTCCTATTTCGTGCTGATTCCGGCGGATCCATCCCGTGAATCCCCTGAAAATGCAGAAGAAATTCGAACAACGCTTGCAAAGATGCTGGCTGCGAGACGCTCGCGCCTGAAGGATTACGGCAAGCTTCAGTTCATTGATTGCGGCGAGAACTTCGAGACAATCGCCTGCCCGAATTGCCAGGCCCCGATCACGACAAAGCAGTGGCACGCCTGGATGGACGAAGACTGGCACGGCGAAGAGGGGTTTCATCTGCACCGTCACGAAACGCCGTGTTGCGGCTTTGATTGCACGGTGAATGACCTGAACTATCATTGTAATCAAGGGTTTGCCCGCTGGTTCATCAGTGCCGAGATCGACCAGAAGGCCAACCTGATCGCGGAAGAGCTTGAAACGTTGGACAGAATCGCCGGTTTCGCGCTGAAGGTCATTCATCAACGATACTAGTGGAGTCTGCCCTCCGAGCCTTCGAAGTTCCATTCATCTTTTGGCAAGTCCACCGCCCGGTGTGAAACTTATACTTTTGTACATCTCGCCGCGCCCTGTTTCGCCGTTTTGTACAGAATGCCGT
This sequence comes from Silicimonas sp., assembly GCA_013002465.1. GTDB lineage: Bacteria > Pseudomonadota > Alphaproteobacteria > Rhodobacterales > Rhodobacteraceae > JABDJO01. The sequence goes on from JABDJO010000135.1 coordinate 28,450, forward strand.
ACGGTGTGGTTAAGGAACCCCAAATGGCCAAATCCATGACAGTCAGCGCAAGGCTTGTGGTTCTCGTTGCGGCGACCTCAATGTGACCGATGGAGAGTGACGGCGCAGAAAGTATCGGCCGATGCCTTCGGTCGCGCCTCCCGAACGAATTGAGCAAGCCAAGGTCGGCTGTGCGGGACTAAGCCGCCATACCGAATTGGCAACGGCCCAGCACAACTTGAACAATTTCTTGTCATTGCCTTGCACTTCCGTTTCAAACGGAAGTGCAATCGCGTCTCAGTTTCTCAAGTGCAGTGGGTCAATGCTCACGAACAAGACAGTAAGCAATATGAATACGCCCCACGTAATAGTGCTATTCATTTCAATGGCCCTCAAAATCCGATTCCAGAAAACTAAATAAATCTACCAAAAGTCGATGTGGGCTACAGATGGTGTGCATCGGTGCCGCACGACTCTGTATCCGTACATTAGCATAAAAGCAGTGGTCTCCAAAACATCGTTCAAAAAGTGCGCGGCGGCGACTAGGAAGCGCTTTTGCAGGAACGTCATTCTAAAGAAGCGCGGACTGCATTGGAATACGGCCACCCTGCCTGCACTATCGACGTCTGCGACGAAGATTGGAAAGCCAGGGATATGCTTCAGCCTCTGACGTCAAAGCCGGTGCCTTTCGTCCGTAGCGTGGCCGAGGACAATGGCCGCACTGCGGGTGCGGATTCAACGGGTAGTCGCAACACTTTAATCTTTTGAGAAAGATGGAGTGTTGATGATGAAGTACCGGACACGGACCTTTTATACGGACAAACAGAAGTCTGAGATGTGGGGTCGGTGGCAGCGGGGGGAGTCGTTGAGTTCGATTGGGCACAGGTTTGATCGAGCATCTTCATCGATCTTTCCGCACCTGGCGCTGACTGGCGGCATCCGTCCACGTGCACGCATCAGGTCTGGGCCGGCATTAAGCTTAGAGGAGCGCGAGGAGATATCTCGTGGGTTGGCGGTGGATCGTTCTTTGCGTTCCATTGCGCGCGCTCTCGAACGAGCGCCATGGACGATCAGTTGGGAAGTTCGCAGGAACAGCGGACGCAAGGCGTATCGTGCCGCGCAGTCCGACCAACGTGCATGGGACTGCGCAAGACGGCCCAAAGCCTGTAAGCTCTCCTACAACGAGGCCCTCTGCCCATCGAAAGAAGTGGAGGGCGCTTGCGCTGGTGAACGAACAGGCGAGGGATTAATTGCACATGGATCCCCGGCTTGGCTAATTGATCTCGGCTACCTTGATCCCGCGCAATGAATGCGTGTGGTTGACGGACAGTTTGGGCCTGCTTGGCAACTTAGAACGGAGGGCCGGATTTCATGGGTTGGCCCATGCCCATTCTACGTCGCTTCGGCAGATCGGGCAGAGCCGGAATTTTCGTCTTGGGCAGCGCCAGCACCGATCTTCTTGGATATCATTCGACCCGCTTCAACCAGCGTCCGTTTACATTCTTCCACGTCCGGGTCCTGATTTGCGTGAAGGCGCTGAACATGGGGAATGGTCAGTGCGGCGACAACTTCGCCAGCATAGCCGAACACCGGAACAGACAGGTTCAGCACGCCTTGAATGACGGATGACGGACTTTCGCATACGCCCGAGGCGATGACCTGTTCCACCGCCTCCTCAAATACATCCATCGCCTCGGATGTGAATGCCGCGTTCTTTGCGCAAATTGCATGACGTTCGGCATAAGTCAGAAGGTGGAGCAAACTTGCACCCGACGAGGTTAGAACCATGGGCACCTGAGCGCCCAAGCGAACGACGGTGATGTTGTTTCCAGGCGAGTCAACCTGGGCGACGACCAGAATCTCGCTGTCATACGGGATAGCCAGATGCAAGGATTGGTTCAGGGCAATCGCGGTCTGTTCCATGATCCGCCCGGCCACCGCTGTCAGGCGCCTGGTTGGTGGATAGCGGTGCGACAATTCGAATAGGCGCATTGTCAGCGCATAGCGTTCGCTTTCCTCTTCGAACTGAACATAGCCACGCGCCACGAGCACCGCCAACATTCTGTAAAGCTCGCTCACGGACCGTCCAAGCGCCTGAGCGATTTCGTTTTTTTTCAGCCCATTCGTCTGGGTTGCCAAGAGTTCAAGGATATCGAGGCCCTTGGAGAGCGCCGGTGCGCTGTATTTCTCGGTGCTAATCAACTCCGTGTTCATGGGTTCTTCTTTCGTCGGCTTTTGTGTCTTGGAATGTCGCGGCCATCCATCAGGTTCTTAGTTGCCAAAGGTCAAGCGCATTCGCATGGTAAAGAGCGTCGCGTTCGCTGGATGACCAGTTTCCGGTCAATGCGTGAGTGACCGCCACCCAGGTCGCCAGATCGCCGCCAAGGTTGCAGACCGGGCTGTCGGATCCCCAGACAATCCGATTTGTTCCGAAGGCGTCCACTGTTTCGTCAACGAATGGCTTGATGTCGTCAATCGTCCAACTTGCGGGATCACCGTAGGCGATGACTCCGGAAATCTTGGCGTGTACGTTTGGACGTTCCGCGAGGGCCCGCATGCTGCTGCGCCATGGTTCCAATTCGCCGGACGCAACATCAGGCACCCCGCAATGGTCGAGCACGAACGACACGTTCGGGCAATGATCCACAAGCTCTCCGGCAAGATGCAGTTGGCGTGGCAGGACACATAGATCGAAGGTCAAGCCTGTTCCACCAAGACGCTTGATGTTGTCGCGAAACGTGGCGGTGGTACTTACCTCGTCGGGGACGACGTGCAGAACGCGGCGAAACCCGCGAACGATGTCGGTTTCGCGTGCGCGCTCAAGATGCGCGGCAAAATCTTCGCGTTCCGGTCGACATGAGGAAATGATGCCACGAAGCAGGTTACCCTGCGAACCGGCAAGATCCGAGATGACCGACACTTCCTTTTCGATCTGGTCTTCGGCGACATCGACTTCCATGTGAAAGCACCCACCGATTCCAAGCCGTGCGGCGTTCGTTGCGTAGTCGTCAAACCTGTTGTCTTGATTCAGCACCTCAAATTCGTTCAGCCACGGATAGGAGATCCGATCCTTAAATATCAGGTGCAAGTGGGTGTCGAACAGCATCCGTGGTCCTCCTGGCAATTAGCAACAAATAAGCGTTGACTAAATATGAAAGTCAAGTTTGTATGTGAATAGTGAATTTGAGGCGCACCGCGCTCGCATAACCAACACGGGAGAAAGTCATGAGAAGTATGAAACTGACAAAGCTGATGAGCGCGACGGCCCTGATTGCCGTCGGCGGGCCCGCATTGGCGGCCGAATTCGACGGGGTGACGCTGCAGGCGAAGTTGATTGGCGGTCAGCAGTACGAAGCCCTTTACGCCCGCATTGGCGAATGGGAGGCAATGACCGGCGCCAAGGTCGAGATTATTTCGAAGAAGAACCATTTCGAACTGGACAAGGAGTTCAAGTCCGACCTGGCGGCGGGCACGCTTGGCTGGTGCGTCGGCTCGAACCACTCGTCCTTTGCCGCACAATACCCCAGCCTTTATACCGACCTGACGCCCTATCTGACGGAAGATGTCATCGCGGAATACGTGCCGTCGAACGTCGCAGCGTCCAAGATCGGGGATGCGCTGGTGATGTTGCCCCGCGCGCAGTTTGACGTTTCGGTCCTGTACTATCTGAAGTCGGTCTACGAAGACGCCGACAACCAGACCGCCTACAAGGCTGAAACAGGCCGGGATTTGGCACCGCCAGACACTTGGGAAGAATACAAGGCGCAGGCGATCTTCTTCACCGACGCCCCGAATTTCTATGGCACGCAATACGCGGGCAAGGACGAAGCGATCGTGGGCCGGTTCTATGAAATGGTGGTTGCCGAAGGTGGCCAGCTATTCAACGATGACTGGACACCGGCCTTCAACAGCGATGCCGGCAAGCGCGCGCTGTCATGGTTCGTCGACCTCTACCAGGCCGGGGCAGTTCCTCCGGGCACGACTTCTTATCTGTGGGATGATCTGGGGCAGGGATTCGCCTCGGGCACCATTGCGCTGAACCTCGATTGGCCGGGCTGGGCTGGTTTCTTCAACGGCGAAGAAACCTCCAAGGCTGCCGGGAACGTCGGCGTCATCCTGCAACCCCAGGGCAGTGCCGGGATCCGGACCGGCTGGTCGGGTCATCACGGTTTTTCGGTCACGGAATCCTGTGACCAGAAGGAAGCCGCGGCATCGCTGGTTGCATGGCTGACCAACGAAGACAGCCAGAAGCTGGAAAGCTCGGGCGGCTCTCTGCCGACACGGACGGCGGTATGGGATCACGTGCTTGAAGCGGCCAAGGCCGACCCATTCCGCGCCGAGGCAATCGCCGCCTTCCAGGCCGGATCCGAGCACGCATTCCCGGCGCCGCAGACGCCTTATTGGATCGAAGCAACCAACCTGATTTACCCCGAGTTGCAAGCCGCGATCCTTGGCGACAAGACCATCGACGACGCCCTGTCCGATGCATCGGAAGCTGTTGACGAGATGATGCAGGAAAACGGTGTCTATTGATGCAATCGCCGCCCCGGGCCACTTTGGCTTGGGGCGGGATTGAACCGCTGACGGAACTTTCAAAGCAACTGAATGTCGAGGATGCAGGCGATGACACGGTTCCGCCTTCCAGCTTGGTTTGCCCTTCTGTTGCCCGCCATCATTGTTTTGGCGGCGGTCGTGCTGATCCCTTTGGTGTTGTCGCTCTATTCCAGCTTCACATCATACCGTCTTACCCGCCCGGAAACGCTTTATAACTGGATCGGCACCTTCAACTATGAAAAGGCCGCGAAAAGCGCGCATTTCTGGTCGGCCTTCGGACGAACGGTGTTGCTGCTGACCATCGCGCTCAACCTGGAAATGCTGCTGGGTCTGGGGCTGGCGCTGCTGGTGAACCAGGTCACCTACGGACAAAGGGCGCTGCGGACCATCATGATGTTCCCGATGATGTTCTCGCCGCTTCTGGTTGGGTTTCAGTTCAAGTTCATCTTCAATGACAATGTCGGCCTGGTGAACAACGCCCTGCAATCCATCGGGTTTTCCAATGTCGCGATCCCCTGGCTGGTGGACGGTCAATTGGCGTTCTTTTCGATACTCGTCGCCGAGATGTGGTCGTCGACCTCGGTCTTTGCAATCCTCATTCTGGCCGGTCTGTTCGCGGTGCCCCGCGACCCGATCGAGGCCGCCAAGGTGGATGGCTGCACCCCGTGGCAGAGTTTTCGCCACATCACCCTGCCCTATATCATGCCCTTCATCTACATCGCGCTGGCCATTCGATCGCTGGATGTGGCGCGGGCTTATGACATCGTCCAGATCATGACGAATGGCGGCCCTGCGCGTCGCACCGAGCTACTTTGGACATTGATCGGGCGCACCGGCTATGTGGACGCGAAGATGGGCTATGCGAACGCAATGGGCTACATTTCCATCTTCCTTGCCATCGGGTTCACAATCTTCTTTTTCCGCAAGCTGAATGCAGCGCGGGCGGAACTGGGCATGGGAGGCTGATGATGGACGAAAATCTCCAACACAGGCTCCGCGCACGGACTGTAAAGTATCTGCAACTGTTCGCGCTGTTCATTGCCATGGCCATTATTTGCATTCCTGGCCTGTGGGTGGTTCTGAACTCGTTCCGTCCAACGGTCGAGATCATGGCAAAGCCACCGGTCTGGATTCCGCAGAACCTTAGCCTGGATCATTACCGCGCCATGTTTGGCGGGGTCGGAGAAGGCGGCGTGCCCGTCATGCGGTACTTCACCAACTCGCTGATCATCTCGGTCACGTCGACGATCATTGCGATCCTGGTCGGCATGGCCGGAGGATATGCCTTTGCGCGGTATCGTTTCCGGGGCAAGGCCGCGATCTTCATTGGCCTGATGCTGACACGTGCGGTTCCGGGTGTATCGCTGTCGCTGCCCCTATTCATCGTGATGGCCAAGACCGGGCTGATCGACACTCATATCGGTCTGATCCTTGTCTATGTCGCGCTGAACGTGCCCTTCACCATTTGGCTGATCGACGGGTTCTTCCGCCAAATCCCGGCCGAACTGGCCGAGGCTGCCGAGATCGACGGTTGCACGCGCTGGCAGGCGTTCTGGAAGGTCGAGTTCCCTGTGGCCCGCGCCGGGGTCGCCTCGGCAGGCATCTTCGCGTTCCTGACATCGTGGAACGAATATGCGCTGGCCAGTCAACTGACCCGCTCGACCTTTTCGAAGACGATGCCGGTCGGTTTGCGGGACTTCACCAGCGAATTCACGATCAACTGGGGTGGGATGTGTGCGTTGGCGGTTCTGATGATCATCCCCGCGCTTATTCTCACATTCCTGGTGCAGAAGCATCTTATCGCCGGTCTGACCTTCGGCGGCGTGAAAGGATAACCGACATGGCACAGGTAAACCTCAGGAATGTCGTGAAACGCTTCGGCCCCCTCCAGGTGGTGCATGGCGTCGATCTTGATATCAACGACAATGAATTTGTCGTGCTGGTCGGGCCGTCCGGATGCGGCAAATCGACGACGCTGCGAATGATTGCGGGGCTTGAGGCGATTTCCGAAGGCGAAATCGCCATCGGCGACCGGGTGGTCAACGATCTGCCGCCGCGGCACCGCAACATCTCGATGGTGTTCCAGAACTATGCCCTTTACCCCCACATGTCGGTGCGTGAAAACCTGGGCTTTTCGCTTGAAATTGCGAAGAAGCCGAAAGCCGAAATCGACAAGGCGGTGGATGAGGCCGCCGAAATCCTAAGCCTGACCGACTATATGGATCGCAAACCTGGCGCCCTGTCCGGCGGTCAGCGCCAGCGTGTTGCCATGGGCCGTGCCATTGTGCGCCATCCGGATGTCTTTCTTTTTGACGAACCTCTGTCCAATCTTGACGCCAAGCTGCGCACGCAGATGCGGACCGAAATCAAGAAGCTGCATCAGAAGGTTAATTCAACCATCGTTTACGTGACCCACGATCAGGTCGAAGCAATGACGCTTGCCGACCGCATCGTCATCATGCGCGACGGATATATAGAGCAAGTCGGAACCCCGCTTGAGGTGTTCGAGGCCCCCGCAAACACCTTTGTTGCAACCTTCATTGGCTCGCCACCGATGAACTTGCTGACTGGGCGGGTCGCGGCGGACATGATTTCGCTGGAAGGCGGGCTGAAGGTCGCCGTTCCCGACCAGTACCGCGCCAACGTCAGCGAAGGCCAGGACGTCGTTCTGGGCTTTCGGGCCGATAATCTGATGCCCGTCGGTCACGCCATGCCGATGGAAGGGGCCTTTGCCGAGCTTGAAATGACGGTGAACTTGTCCGAGCCCCTAGGAACGGAAACCCTGCTTTTCACGTCGATAGCGGACAAGGAAATTCAGGCCAAAATGCTGAACCCGCGCCCGGTTGCATCAGGCGAAAAGCTGTCGTTCCAACTGGATTTGACGCGCTGTCACCTGTTCGATGCCGAAACCCAGAACAGCCTGAGGTCAAACTGATGGCCCGAATTGCGCAAGTCGACCTTTTCATGAACAACCTGACCCCGAAAGTGAAGCGGACGGACGCCATCCAAAGCTTCGAAAGTCAGGAAACGCCCTTTGTCAGAATTACCGACATGGAGGGGGCGGTTGGAATTGGCTATACTTATACCATTGGCCAGGGCGGCCCGGCGATCATGTCGCTTTTGCGCGAAACGCTGGCCCCGCAACTGATCGGGCGAGAAGCCGAAGAGATCGGGCGCATTTGGCGCGATCTCTTGTTTTCGACCCACGCCACCAGCGTTGGCGCCATCACATCGCTGGCGCTGGCAGCCATCGACACGGCCCTTTGGGATTTGCGGTGCAAGCGCGCGGGCCTGCCATTGTGGCGCATGCTGGGTGGGGCCAAGGACTCGGTGCCGATGTATACGACCGAAGGCGGGTGGCTGCATATTTCCACGGACGACCTTGTCGCCGATGCGGTTGACGCGCAACAGGCGGGTTTCTCTGGCAGCAAGATCAAGATCGGCCGCCCCCATCTGAACGAAGATCGCGAACGCTTGGCGGCAGTGCGCGAGGCCGTCGGGCCGAATTACGAGATCATGGTAGACGCCAACCAGTGCTTTACGCGGGCCGAAGCGACGCGCCGCGCCCGCGTTCTGGAGGCGTTCAACATCGCCTGGTTCGAAGAACCGATGCCCGCCGATGATGTGATGGAACACAGGCTTTTGGCCGCATCGACTTCGGTTCCGATTGCGGTTGGCGAAAGCATGTATTCGCTGTCTCAGTTCAAGGACTACCTGGCAACCGGTGGTGCCGGTATCGTTCAGGTTGATGTCGCGCGCATTGGCGGCATTACCCCCTGGATGAAGGTTGCGCATCTGGCCGAGGCGCACAACGTCCCGGTCTGCCCCCATTTCTTGATGGAACTTCACGTCAGCCTTGTTTGCGCTATCCCGAATGCGCCCTGGTTGGAATATATCCCGCAACTGGACAGCCTGACATCCTCGCCAATGACGATGAAAGATGGACGCGCCTATCCATCAAACGCGCCGGGGTTGGGCATAGACTGGGATGAAGACAGGCTGGAAGCCGATACGATCGAAGGATTGTCGGCCAGTATCGTGGCCTGAGTCATCAAGGAGGAGACGTCATGGAACGCATGGGAATGGTGATCGGCCTTCACGCCGAACAGGTCGCGGAGTACAAACGTCTTCACGCAGACGTCTGGCCGGGAGTTCTGAAGATGATCTCGGAGTGCAACATCCGCAATTACTCGATCTATCTGAAAGAGCCCGAGAACCTGCTGTTCGGATACTGGGAATACCACGGCAGCGATTTCGACGCCGATGCCGCCAGGATGGCCGCCGACCCGGAAACCCAGCGGTGGTGGGATGTTTGCAAGCCCTGCCAAAACCCCCTGAAAACTCGAAAAGACGGGGAATGGTGGGCGATGATGGACGAGGTTTTTCACCTGGATTGAACGATGTTCGATGATCTGATGCAATTCTGGCCGCGCGCCAGCCAACCCAAACCCATCGTCATATTTGGCGCCGGGTCCATCGTATCTGACGCCCATTTGCCCGCCTACGCCAAGGCCGGTTACAAAGTGATGGGGGTTTATGACCCGGACATTGAAAAGGCCACCCGTCTTGCCAGCGACCATGGATTTGATGCCTACACCTCACCAGAACAGGCGGCAGGCGCAAAGGATGTCGTCTTTGACCTTGCCACACCTCCTGACGCCCATGCCTTCATTCTGAGGTTACTCCCTGAGGGCGCTCCGGTCCTGATCCAAAAACCCATGGGCAGCGATCTGGACGGAGCGTCTGAAATCTTGCGGATTTGCCGTGCGCGGCATCTCAAGGCGGCGGTCAATTTCCAACTGCGGTTTGCGCCGATGATGCTGGCGCTCCAAGACGCGATCCAGCGCGGGATGTTGGGGCGCATCGTCGACTTTGACGCCTGGCTGGCGCTGAACACGCCCTGGGGCCTTTGGAAATTCCTGGAACCACTGCCGCGCGTGGAAATCAGCCTGCATTCGATCCACTACCTCGATTTCATCCGCAGCATCATTGGCGACCCAAACGGCGTTCACGCCAAGACGCTGGGGCATCCATCCTCGAAGATCGCGCAAACCCGTACCGCTGCCATCCTGGACTATGGCGAAGACATTCGCTGTGCGCTGTCGATCAATCACAACCATGCGTTCGGGCGAAAGTACCAGGCCTGCGAGTTTCGCATCTGTGGAACCGAGGGGGCCGCTTACCTGCAATTGGGCGTCAATCTCGATTACCCGAAAGGCGAGCCGGACATACTTGAAATCAACACCGGCGATGGCTGGCAATCTGTTGCACTGAAAGGCGCATGGTTTCCCGACGCATTTGCAAGCCGGATGAGCCAGCTTCAGCGTTTTGCCACTGGTGAAGACACCACGTTGATCAGCGGTGTCGAAGACGCCTGGACGACAATGGCACTTGTCGAAGCCGCTTATGAAAGCAGCGCCGCGCCTGCTACACCACTTGCCGACAAGCCCACTTAGCCCAGGCACATTTTTGTTCTGGGCCGTGCGCCTTTATAGAAACAGCTTTTTGCGAAGCTCTGCTTCCCTGCGGCAAATCGCGAAATCCTGTTCCAGCAGCGAGCCCCGCGGCGTGGCTGCGATGTCGAAGTTCTTGTACCGATCAACGCCGCTTGCAATCGCCACGAGCGGGCGGTCGCCGGATTCCTGTTTCATTGATGGTCGGATATAGCGGATGGCAACACCGATACGCCGGTCGTTCGACGTGTTCGGACCCGATGCATGGAACAAGTGCCCATGGTGCATGGAGGCCTGCCCCGGCTTCAGTTCACAAAGAACCGCGTCGGCTTCGTCGACATCCACCGCGATCTCTTGTCCGCGCGACAGCAAATTGTCATCGGCGTAAGTGTCGACATGTTCGACGATGCGTTGTTTGTGACTGCCCGGAACGAACTTCATGCAGCCGCTTTCCCGGTTGGCCGGCGAAAGCGCCACCCAGCAAGTCACTTCCTCGGCGTCGTCCAGCCCCCAGTAAGTCAGGTCCTGGTGCCACGACACGATCTTGTCGGACTTGGCAGGCTTGATGAACAGCGCGCCGCTATAAACCAGAAGATCGGGACCAAGCACGGATGATATGGCGTCGATGATCTTTGGGTGCCGGATCAGAGCGTCGAAACTTGGCAACAAGCGGTCGGGATAGGTACGCAGCAGGGCCAGGCGGTCCGGGTCATTGGCAAGCTTTGCCTCTGCGCGTTCCACGTCGCCGCGAAGTGCCTGCGCTTTCTCTTCGCTCAAGACGTCAATGGGCAACACGAACCCGTCGCGCGCATATGCGTCCGCAATTTTGTCAGGCGACATGAAATGGGCGGCAGTGATGTTCATTAAGGCGACTCCTGTTCCTGAATGCTGGCCGCATCCTCGCACGACTTTCCAAATCTGAAAAATTGATTAAACTAGTCAATAATTATTGAAAATTTGGATAATGATGCGTCTGTCTGGCTTCAATCTCAATCAACTGGTCTGTCTTGAAGCATTACTTGCAGAAGGCAACGTCACCAAAGCTGCGCAACGTGCCTACCTCAGTCAATCGGCCATGAGCGCCGTCCTTGCGCAACTGCGATCGCATTTTGATGATGCCTTGCTGGTGCGATCCGGACGCGGCATGGTCCTGACCCCTTTTGCCCGAAGTTTGATCGCCCCGATGAACGAGCTTTTGTCTCAGGCCCAGTCCTTTGCTTCGCTTCGGCCGAACGAGGCGACATCAGATATTGAACGTCGAATGACGATCGTCGCGTCCGAATTTACCCTTCAGACCTACCTGGCACCTGCAATCACCAAATCCATTGGCGAATTGCCGGGATTGCGATTTGACGTACTTCCCTTGTCGGAAAACTCTGGCAAGCTGCTTCAGAATGGTGAGGTGGATCTTCTGCTGGCCGGTCAGTCGCTTGATGTGGGTATGCCGCCAAAGGTCGAAGTTTTTTCCGACGCCTTTGTTTGTCTGTCCTGCGCCGAGCACGGCCCGCAGGCAGGGCAACTGACACAACAGGATTACTTGGAGCGGGATCACGTCGTCGTCAAATACACAAGACACCAGATGACTCATGACGACGAAGAAGTGTTGAGACGCGAGGGCCATAGCCGAAATCGGCAAATCACGGTGTGGTCGTACGCGCTGGTGCCTTACCTTATCTGCGGCACGGACATGATTGCGACAGTTCCCGAGCGTTCAGCAATGCAAATCGCCCAAAGATGGCCGGTGAATGTCCATCCCTTTCCGTTCGACCACAACCCGGTTCGGGTTTTTGCATACTGGCATTCCAGTCGAGACTCTGACGAGGTCCTTTCCCGGTTCATGAGCCGACTTGAATGACGCACAAACCCTACGTTTCCCCCAAAAAAAGAACCCCGCCTTGCTAGGCGGGGTCAGGTACCGGGCTCATGGGCGGCCACGAGGCGCCGGGCGGTAAGCTTTTGTCGCGAGGGAAACTACATTTCTGATCTGATCTGTTGGCGGAACACGTCAATCGAGACCGGTTTGCCGTCGCGCTTGATATGCCAGTAGGTCCAGCCGTTGCATGAGGGTGCATTTTCCAGTGCGGCACCGACCTGGTGAATTGATCCTTTGATCCCATCCGCGACCAATGTGCCGTCGGCGCGCACCTTGGCGGCCTTGCCGCGCGGGCTGACCAGCATTTCGCCGGGGCGCAGCATGCCCCGTTCGACCAATTGACCGAAGGGCACGCGGGGCTCGGCGCGCTTCGAAGTCGAAACCTCAAGCGCTGACTTGTCGAACTTGCGCACGTCCGCCAGACGCCGTTCGGCGACGGCGCGATAGGAGGCCTCGCGCTCGATCCCGATGTAGGATCGGCCCAGCATCTTGGCGACCGCCCCCGTTGTGCCGGTCCCGAAGAACGGATCCAGCACAATGTCGCCAGGGTTGGTCGTACCCAAAAGAACACGGTGCAAAAGCGCCTCGGGCTTTTGGGTCGGATGCGCCTTGTCGCCGTTCTTGTCTTTCAGACGCTCGTGCCCCGTGCAGATCGGCAAAACCCAGTCCGAGCGCATCTGGATGCCCTCGTTCATCGCCTTCAACGCTTCGTAGTTGAAGGTGTACTTGGCGCCCTCGCCCTTCGAGGCCCAGATCAGCGTCTCGTGCGCATTGGTCAGCCGTTTGCCGCGAAAGTTCGGCATCGGGTTCGATTTGCGCCACACGACGTCGTTTAGGATCCAGAAGCCCTGGTTTTGGAGTTCAGACCCCAGACGGAACACGTTGTGATAGGATCCGATCACCCAGATCGCGCCGTTGGGCTTCAGCAGGCGCCGCGCCGCAGCCAGCCACTCGCGGGTGAATTTGTCATAGACCTTCAGGCTGTCGAACTGATCCCAGGCATCATCGACTGCGTCGACCTTGGAATTGTCGGGACGATGCAGGTCGCCTTTCAACTGCAGATTATAGGGTGGGTCGGCGAAGATCAGATCGACCGACGCCGCGGGCAGGCTTTGCATTACCTCGATGCAATCCCCGTCCAGAATGGAATCAAGCGGAAGTTCACCCGCCGATTTGCGCGTCTTGGTCGTCATCGCTGCCTCTGTCCCGAAGGCCGTTTGCGGCCCGTGATTTGTTGGCCCCAAGATGAGTCAGGAGTGATTCGCCGTCAATTTCTTTTTTGAATCAGAAGGTTAGAAAATTTCTGGTCACAACATATTGTGGACGGTTTTGAAGGAACGTCTATGATGTGGGGTCAGCCCTAGGGCCAAAAGTGCCTCGCGATGCAGTTTTGTCGGGTAACCCGCGTTCTTTTCCCATCCATAGCCCGGAAATACGCGCGCCAAATCGGTCATCAGACGGTCTCGGGTGACCTTGGCCACGATCGACGCTGCTGCGATTGAGAGGCTGCGTGCATCCCCCTTGATCACCGCGGTGGACGGGCACAACAGCCCCTTAGGGATGAAGTTTCCGTCGATCAACGCATGGCAGGGCGGCTTTGGCAGCCCGGCAACTGCCCGCTCCATCGCCAGGTGCGAGGCATAGAGGATGTTCAAGCGGTCAATCTCTTCGACCGAGGCATGGGCGATGGACACCTTTGCCGCATCCATGATTTCGTCAAATAGCCGGTCGCGCACCCTGGGCGAAAGCGCTTTTGAATCGTCCAACCCATCCGGCACACGGTCACGATCCAACACCACCGCCGCTGCGGTCACCGGTCCGGCCAGGGGGCCTCGTCCAACTTCATCGACGCCTGCAACTATGCGTGCGCCATTGGCAAAGGCGATATCTTCCTCCTGAAAATCCGGCATGACACGACCAAACCCGGTTTCCTGAAAAGTGGCAACCTGCACGTCGCAAGTTTCCTTTCGGAGATGTCAGAAGATAAAAAAAGGGCGGCGGCCCCTTGTCGGACCGCCGCCCACTCGAACCCCCTCCACTCATCAAGGAACACCACACACAAACACCCAGTCACTCGTCAAAACCGAAACCAAGTCACTTGTGAATTGAGCGGGCCAGGGGAGACACCCTGGCCCACCGGCGCGAAGATGGAGATGTGCGGGATGATCGCGCCGGTATCTTTTTGCCGCCCTAGCGGCGGGCGACGCGCCAGCCATCACGCGACAGGCAGCGTGATCCATAAACCGTCCGGGTTCCGCGGCTGGTACGGATGAAGCGCTGGCAATGGTCCGGCAGCTTCTTGGCGTGCTGATAAGTCCGATTGAGGCAGCGGCTGGCATAGACCAGGCGATCACGGCCCCTGTTGTTGTCAAGAACGCGCAGGCAACGATCGGGCAGCGGCCTTTTCTTGTATCCACGCTGGGTCGAGCGGCGTGGTTTGTCGATGCGGCGCAGTTCGCCCTCGACGGCGCGGCGACCGGAGTAGTTATCAACCGACCCATAATCGGGATAGTAGGTCTGGTTGTTAACCTTGCGGCGGTCGCGTCGGTCGTCGGCGACCTTGGCAAGAATGCCGATCACGGCAAGCCCGGCAAGAACCTTAGCGACATCATTGCTGTCGGCCGAGGCCGGTGCAGGCGCGACCGATAGGCCAAGCGCAGTAACGGCTGAAAGTGCGAAAGTGCTGAAACGGGTCATGTGTTACCCCCAATGGTGTTACAGTTCGGCGAAATCGGTCGCCATGACATGCCGTCACATTGGGGGAAACCGAGCTTGACGCTCAATATCGGCACGGTGATATGGGATAACACCTGGATAACCACCCGATGTTATTGATTTTCGCACACCTTGCGGCCAGTGTCGGGCCCATGTTCACGCGTTCTTTTCTTTTTGCCCTTCTTGGCCTCTTGTTCCTTGCAATCCCCGCCGAGGCGGCTTGCTATGCAGATTACAAGGCCAAAAAGGAAAACCCGCTCCGGCTTCACTATGGTGTCATGCGGATCGACTCCAACCCCTGCACCATGTCAAACACGGTACGGCAGGTTGTGGCGCAGCGGTTGAAGGCATCGGGCTGGAAGCTTTTGCAGGTCCAGTCGGTGTTCGACGACAGCGGTTTGGCAAGAAGGAAAAAGGATGCAGGACAGTTCTTCCTCCGTTTCTGAGGCCAGGGCCGCTGGCACGCGGGTCGTTGGCTTCGGAATTGTCGCCGTCGTTCTGATTCTTGGCGGGGCCGGTGCCTTTCTTTTACTCAACCTGCCCGATGCCAATGCTTTCAATGCCCGGGTCGAACAGCTTTTTGTCGATAATGCCGATCTGACCTCGGCCGCCGAGATCAAACTTCTGGAAATCCTCGCCCAGTCAGGCACCGCCTTTTCCGAGGTTCTCTCGGGCTATCGCTTGGTGATCTTCGTTCTGATGCTGTTTGCCACCGGTCTGCTGGTGGCCAGCCTTGTCTTTGTCGTTACAATCATCCTTCTCAATCGCCGCATCGGGGCCATCGAACGTCAGGGCATCCAGGTGTCGTCGCTGACCATCAATCGCGAAGAGAACATCGTCATTCTGAACGACATGGAGTTCAAACTGACCGGGGCAGCTGTCGAAACGATCTCGGTCCTGGCCGAGGCGCGGATGGACGGCGATGTTCTGTCAGGAGCCCAGATCGAGGGCATGATCTCTGGACGTGACGCCGAGGACTGCGAAGAGGCTTCGGGGGCAACGCGGATCAAACGGCTGCGCGATGCCCTGGGCAACCAGATGGTTGCGGAACTGTTGATCAAGACTGTTGCGCGGCAGGGATATGTTCTGGCGATTGATCAGAATGCGATCCGCGTCGTCTAACGCGGCGGTTCACGGGGCATTTTCTGAATACGTTAACCAAAACTGACGCAGTATCCGGTTTTTTCCCATTAGCGCGCCGACCCAATGCTTCTTAAATCAAAGAAGCCGGGTCGCTCAATCATCCCTGTGCGGGTCGGCTCCCCCGGTCGGATGATTGCGACCCCAGCAGCCGATCGGGGGATTACCAAGTGCGTGTCTGTACGAGTTTACGTGTGTGAAGATGTGTGAAGGCGTAATCGGTGCGGCGCTAGCGCGCCATGGTACGGGTGGGGGACCGGTCCATTTTGGGGACCATATGGGCCGGCCCTTCGTCACATCCAAGCAACATGGCTGCCCAAGGCCTGTGCGCGACAAAGGCATTCGCCGCGGGCCAACGCGTTCTTTCCATTGCTTCGGTCCGGCAGCCGCAATTTGAGGTTGGCTTTACTCCGGCCCTTCCTGAAGATGCAGCTTCATTTCGACAAGAACCTGTTGCAGCGCATTCGTTTCATCCAGAAGGCGCCGCGCCTCATTCAGTGAAATCACGCCGTCTTCGATCGAATGATTGTACTCGGCCATCAGTGTCGCAAACCGTTGCGATAGCCGTATAACATCCGAGTTCAGTCCGCCCGAGCTGTCATCGCGATCGCTGTCGTATTCCAGTTTGAGGTTCTGCAATTCGGCAAGTGCCTTGGTCACGAACGGAATACTGGCTTCCATTTCCAGTTCGATCAGAACATTGACGGGGATAAAGCGGTCTGTATTTTCGTCGTGAGCAGATGCGTATCGTCCAAGGGTCGCCTTTGACTTGCCAGAAAGTTCGCAGGCCTTGGCATAGCCAATATCCTTGATCAACGCCTCTGTATGCCGTTTCAGATACTCACCGCGAGCGCTACGCGCGTCGGTTGCCATTATATTGTCTACCTCGTCCAGGATGAAGCGACCCCAAGCCCGTGAATAACCTAAACGAATGCAGATTCCTACATATATTGATATGGCGGCCCCGATAGGAGTCGAACCTATGACCTACCGCTTAGGAGGCGGTTGCTCTATCCTCTGAGCTACGGGGCCGCACCGGGTCTTTCTGGCGCGTTCCGGCTCTTGGATCAACCCGCTTGCGTCAGCGCCCGTTAGCGATAACCTGCAATCAGGACAACTGCGGACAGACGCCATGGACAACGACAAGGTCGTACCTTTGACAAAAGGCATGAAAACACCTCAGCGCCCCCTGACATTGAAAGATGTCTCGGTGGCTTCGGGTGTCTCGGAGATGACGGTCAGCAGGGTCTTGCGCAATCGCGGCGATGTGTCGGACGCGACGCGGGAAAAGGTTTTGAAAGCCGCGAAATCCCTTGGATACGTTCCCAACAAGATCGCAGGCGCCCTGGCGTCGAATCGGGTCAATCTTGTTGCGGTCATCATTCCCAGCCTGTCGAACATGGTATTTCCCGAGGTTCTGACCGGGTTGAACGAGGTTTTGGACAGTTCGCCCCTGCAATCCGTCGTGGGCGTCACGAACTATTCGCCCGAAAAAGAAGAACAGGTTCTGTTCGAAATGCTGTCCTGGCGGCCATCGGGCATCATTCTGGCGGGACTGGAGCACTCGGACGCGTCGCGGGCCATGCTGAAGGCCTCGGGGATACCGGTGGTCGAGATCATGGACACTGACGGCGAACCGATTGACGCCGTGGTGGGCATCAGTCACCGCCGCGCGGGGCGCGAAATGGCGCGCCAGATCACGCGCTATGGATATCGCAACATTGGCTTCCTTGGCACCAAGATGCCCATGGACCACCGGGCGCGGAAGCGCTTTGAGGGGTTCACCGAGGCCTTGGCCAAGGAAGGTATCGAGGTGATCGACCAGGAATTCTATGACGGCGGATCGTCGTTGCTGAAGGGCCGCGAGATGACCGAGCGCATCCTGAAGCGGTCTCCGAAACTGGATTTCCTGTACTACTCCAACGACATGATTGGCGCGGGTGGTTTGCTTTATCTATTGGACAAGGGTGTTGATGTGCCCGGCAAGATCGGTCTGGCCGGGTTCAATGGCACCGAATTGCTGGATGGGCTGTCGCGCAAGCTGGCGACCATGGATGCCGGCCGTGACGAGATTGGGCGAGCCGCCGCGCGCATCATTCTTGAACGGATTGCCGACGAGGATATGAAGGGCGGTCAGCGCATCGAACTGTCACCCCGAATTCAGGAAGGCGAAACGTTAAAAAGAAGCTGAAACGTTTGGCAGAATATTGCCGAGTGCCCCGTGGACTTCCGGCGGGGTAACCACTTGGCAATACTCCCTACCTAAATTCAGAGCACACGGGACGGGGGGCAGGCCGTTGGCCGCCGGCAGACGACGCAGAACGCGTGGGCTTTGCGATGTCAGGTCAGTCCGAATGGGCTGACTGCGTGCATGGCCTGACATTCAAGAACCTGACCGGCGAACAACAGACGGCATTTTGGCAAAGGCCCACCGGGCAACCACCCCGTGGCGTTGCATAGGAGTTGACGCGGACGTGCCTGTCTTCACGAATGACCAGATCGCCAGCCAACTGACTTCGGGGTATTGGGGTGGGGGCACGCGCACCTTCGACGCCGCACCTGGCGATACCCTCTATGTCGATATCACCAATCTGACCGCCAGTGGTCAGTCAATGGCGCGTGCGGCGCTGGATGCCTGGGCCGCGGTCACCGGGTTCATTTTTGTCGAAATCGATTCCTCGTCGCCGCCAAACAGCACTTTCAACGAAGGGTCCGATGCCGCGGCTGACACATCGACCACCTATTCCATGAGCGTCGGCGACGATTTCCTTGGCACCTTGGCAACCGGTGCTGATCGGGACGCAATCGCGGTTTATCTGACAACGGGCCAAACGGTTCAAATCACCCATGCGTCCGAAGGCAGTTCCGGGACCGAGGATCCTTATCTTTGGCTGATGAACGGTGCGGGATCGGTCGTGGCTGAAAACGACGATGCCAACGGGCGCGACAGTGCCCTGACGTATCAGGCGACTTATACCGGGCTGCATTACATCCGCGCGGGCTCTTTTTCGGACAGCTATTCCGGAGATTACAGGATCACCGTGCGGGAAAACGCCCAATCGGTCGATATCCTGTTCGACGACGAGGATTCGGGCGCCTATGCAACGTCTTCGGTGTTCGGATCCACGATCCAAAGCTCATTCATCAATATCGACGACAACTGGGCCGGTGGAGCGAACCGGATCGACGGATACTATTTCCAGACCTACCTGCACGAGATCGGCCATGCCCTTGGGCTGGGCCATGCGGGAAACTACAATGGGAATGCGACCTATGGGGTCCACAACCATTATGACAACGATAGCTGGCAGGCCTCGGTCATGTCGTACTTCCATCAGACCGAGAATACATTTGTAGACGCCAGTTTCGCCTATGTGATCACCCCTCAGGTTGCCGACATTATCGCCATTCAATCGCTGTATGGCACGCCGACGACCAATCCCGGCGATACCGTTTATGGCGATGGCGGCGATACAGGCACCTATCTGGATACAGC
>JABDJO010000097.1 GCA_013002465.1 Silicimonas sp.
GATCATATCCGGGCTGAAACGTCCCGCCGAGGCATAAACCGGAAAGGAAAAGCCAATGGCGCTGCCTGAATTCTCCATGCGTCAGCTTCTGGAAGCTGGCGTGCACTTCGGTCACCAGACCCAAAGATGGAACCCCCGGATGGGCGAGTTCATCTATGGCGACCGCAACGGCATCCACATTCTGGATCTGACCCAGACCGTCCCGATGCTGGACGCTGCTTTGAACGTGATCCGCGAAACTGTCGCAAAAAACGGCCGTATCCTGTTTGTCGGCACCAAGCGGCAAGCTCAGCGCCCGATCGCCGAAGCGGCCGAGAAATGCGCGCAGTATTACATGAACCACCGTTGGTTGGGTGGCACGCTGACCAACTGGAAAACTGTCAGCCAGTCGATCAACCGCCTGAAGGCAATCGACGAGCAGATGGCCGACGGTGCAGAGGGCCTGACCAAGAAAGAGCGCCTTGGGATCGAGCGCGAGCAAGGTAAATTGCAGGCGTCACTTGGTGGTATCCGCGAAATGGGCGGTGTTCCCGACCTGTTGTTCGTCATTGACGTCAACAAGGAAGACTTGGCCATTGCAGAAGCCAAAAAGCTGGGCATTCCGGTTGTGGCCGTGGTTGATACCAATTGTGCGCCCGACGGCATTGATTATGTCATCCCCGGCAATGACGACGCGGCGCGGGCCATTGCGCTGTATTGCGATCTGGCAAGCCGCGCAGCCCTGGATGGCATGAGTGCTCAGCTTGGGGCCGCCGGTGTTGATCTTGGCGCCATGGAAGCCACGGTTGAAGAGGTCGTGGCCGAAAAACCTGCGGAAGAGGCGACACCTGCGGAAGAGACACCTGCCGAGGCGGCACCAGCCGAAGAGGCCACGGCGGAGGCACCTGCAAAGGACGCGCCTGCAGAAGAAGCCAAGGCCGAGTAGGGCTGACAGAAACACGAACTTGAAACCGGACGTGGGCAACCCCATGTCCGGGACTTCCCTTTAATCGAGGAGAGCCAAAGATGGCTATCACGGCTGCACTTGTAAAAGAGCTCCGCGACGCAACGGGCGCGGGCATGATGGATGCGAAAAAAGCGCTGACCGAAACCGAAGGCGACATGGATGCCGCGGTCGACTGGTTGCGTACGAAGGGCCTGGCGAAGGCCGACAAGAAGGCGGGCCGCACGGCCGCCGAAGGTCTGGTTGCGGTCAAGACCGATGGCGGTGTCGGCATCGCCGTCGAAGTGAACTCGGAAACCGACTTTGTGGCGAAGAACACCGAGTTCCAAGCCATGGTCGCCAGCTTTGCGAATACGGCATTGATGGTGGATGATGTCGAAGCTTTGAAAAGCGCCGAAATTGGTGGCAAGGCCGCGTCAGAGGTTCTGACCGACGCCATTGCCAAGATCGGGGAAAACATGACCATCCGCCGGATGGCCAAGATAACCGGCACCAACGTTGCACGCTATGTCCACAACGCCGTCGCGGATGACATGGGCAAGATCGGTGTTCTCGTTGCCTTCAACGGTGATGACGCTGCAACGGCACGTCAGGTTGCCATGCACATCGCCGCTGTGAACCCGGCCGCCTTGTCCGAAGCCGACTTGGACCCCGCGGTTGTCGAAAAGGAAAAGTCGATCCAGATGGATATCGCCCGCGAAAGCGGAAAGCCCGAGCAGGTCATCGAAAAGATGATCATTGGGCGGATGAAAAAGTTCATCAGTGAATCGACGCTTTTGAACCAGGCGTTCGTGGTCAACCCGGATCAGACTGTGGCCGAGGCGACCGAAGCCGCTGGCATCGAAGTCACCGGATTTGTCCGGATGGAAGTCGGTGAAGGCATCGAAAAGAAAGAAGAAGACTTCGCAGCCGAAGTGGCAAAAGTCGCCCAAGGCTGACTTTTAGAAAATGGCGGTGCCGCGGGTAGGCGGCACCGCCCAGCAAAACCTTACCCTCCAGCGGGGCACCAATGGGGATGAGGGATCGGCGCCCGCTTCGTACTCGCTCCTATAGCCACCGTTTGCCTGACTGATTGCGGTCCGACATCGGGGCAAATCCTCTCAATCTCAGTCAAAATATCACGACACGAGAGGTGCGTTGTGCGACCAAAAAACCCGTCTGCCAACGCAACCGAAGTATGCCGGAAAACACCAGGTAATTAAAGGTGACGACCGTAAACTCAGTGTATCCCTTAAAGAGTGACTGATATCAGTATATTACATAATACCGATTATACGACTTACGTCTGATCCAGGGGCCTCTGCCGCGAATCCCCTTACTGGTTCACTTGCCCTTCCACACCGGGTCGCGCTTTTCGGCAAATGCCCGGGCCCCTTCTTTTTGATCCTCTGAACGATACAAGCGTTCAACCGTTGGCAACTGGCTTCTGGTGATGCGGTTCAGGGCATCCTGGAATTTCGTGTCTTCTGCATCTCGGACAACTTCCTTGATCGCCGCGTAAACCAATGGCGGGCCGCTGGCGATCAAATCCGCCAGTTCTCGGGCACGTGGAAGCAGTTGATCCGCTGGAAGAACCTCGTTCACCAGTCCCCACCGATGACCCTCGTCCGCATCGAACCAGCGGCCGGTCAGCAACAACTCCATCGCGATATGATACGGAATGCGTTTCGGCAGTTTGATGCTGGCAGCATCGGCCACAGTGCCCGATCTGATTTCCGGCAAGGCAAACGTGGCGTGTTCAGCGGCCAGAATGATGTCAGTCGACAGGGCCAGTTCCAGCCCGCCACCACAGGCAATACCGTTGATTGCGGCAATGACCGGCTTGTTCAGACCCGGCAGTTCTTGCAACCCGCCGAACCCCCCGACACCATAGTCTCCGTCGACAGCATCGCCGTCGGCGGCGGCTTTCAGGTCCCATCCGGCTGAAAAGAACTTGTCGCCGCCTGCCGTCAGGATCGCGACACGCAGGTCTGGATCGTCGCGGAAATCGCGAAAAATCTCTCCCATGGCGCGGCTGGTGTGCAGATCAATCGCATTCGCCTTCGGACGATCCAGCGTGACTTCAAGGACGGCGCCATTTCGTATTGTTTTCAAGGGGTTCATGTCATGCCTTCCTAATGAGAGCATCCACCGCAACAGCCCGTTCAGCCGTGCAGATCAAAGGGTTGATTTCAACTTCACCGACCGTGTCTGCATTGGCAAGAACATAGGCCTGAACGGAAAGGACAGCGTCCGTGATTGCCGCCAGATTGACTTTTGGCTGACCGCGATAGCCATCCAACAGATTGTAACAGCGCAGTTTTTCAAGGCCTTCAATAACGTCTGTTGGCCTGACCGGCAGTAATAACGAGATGTTGTCGTCCATGAGTTCTGTCAAAACGCCCCCTGCCCCAAGGGTCAGGACGAATCCGTGGGCAGGATCACGTATGACGCCGATCAGCAGTTCGGCGATGCCGTCAGTGACCATCTCTTCGACCAACACCTGCTTGCCGATGCGTTTGGCCGTAGCCAGTACTTGGTCGTGGGTTACACCAAGCGCCACCGCGTTGTGTTCGGATTTGTGAGATTTGTTTAGGCCCTTGATCACGAAAGGTCCTGTGAGTGCATTAATATCGTCCAGTAACGCGCTGTCTACGCTCGTGGTTGTGCCGTTTGGTATGGTCAGTCCGAAATCTGCAAGGGCGCGTTTCGCCTTGGCCTCAAACACCGTTTGCGTCGCCGTATTGTCGCCGGGCAAACGCACAGGGTCGGGGTGCGGATTGCTGATACAGGCGGCGGCTTCCACAGCCTTCAAAGCGTCTTCTAGCCCCGAAAACGGGACAATCCCGCCACTCATGAACGTGGCGGCCTCGTCTTCCGGCATGAGTTCGGGCAACGTCGAAACCACACCGAACCTTGCCTTGGTCGATTCATGCGCGCTCAGAGCGGCATTTGTGGCGCAGGACCAATCGCTTTTGTCAGTCGTGGGATAGTCGACCAGGGATAGGGTCATTGTCACATCGCCCTCGGTCATTGCCGCCCATGCCGCCGACATCGCCGCTTCGTCACGCCAGATATAGGTGTGGTAATCCAGCGGGTTTGATAGCGTCACGTTCGGCCCAAGTA
>JABDJO010000099.1 GCA_013002465.1 Silicimonas sp.
AGACACGAGAAACAAAAAGCCGACTAGCCTGAGCGCGCCTAACGAAACTCTGCAAGATCGTCGTGGGCGGTTTCCAGGGCCACCAGCGTGTCACGCTCAAGTCGACGCAAAAGATACAGCCCGGCGAAACGCGATTTGCTCCAATGCACGATGGCCGGGATCGCCTCGTCCAGAACATGCACGGTCAGCGCGGTGCCAGGCGCGAAATTCTCGGGCACCGAAAGCTTCATCCCGTTGAAACTCACGTCCAGAATAATCGCCCTGAGGCGTTCGCCATCGACGTCAATCTCGGCCTCGACCCGGGTCTTGCGCCGGTTCGGGCTGTAACGCCGGTTGAATTCCTGATGCATCATCAATGACGCGACCTTCACACAAGGACGGTCCATCATCGCGCCAAAATGTTAAGATATCCTGTCGTCAGCCCTTCTGGTCGAACAGCAGCTTGTCCGAGGCCAGTTTGTCTTCTTCCGATTGCGTCCGGTTGCGCAGCTCTTCGCCCACGGCCTTGCCGCGTTTGACGCCCGGTCGGGCGCCAACTTCGTCCAGCCAGCGCGCCAGATTGGGCTTGGCGTCCAGGGTTTGCTCCTGGCCCTCCCAGCCCTGGACCCAGGGCCAGATCGCCATGTCGGCAATTGAATAATCGCCAGCCACGAACCGGTTCTCGCTCAACTGGTCATCCAGAACACGATAAAGCCGCGACACCTCGTTGCGATAGCGGTCCTGGGCATAGGGCAGGACCTGCGGCGGCGTGCGCCCCGGGGCATAGCGCAGGAAATGATGGGCTTGCCCGGCCATCGGCCCGATACCGCCCATTTGCCACATCAGCCATTGCTCGACCCGCACCTGTTCGCGCTCGTTCGAGCCATAAAACTGACCGGTCTTGCGGGCCAGGTACAAAAGAATGGCCCCCGATTCAAAGATCGAGATCGGCGTACCGCCGGGACCGTCAGGATCGACGATCGCAGGCATCCGGTTGTTCGGGGCGATCTTCAGAAACCCCGGGTCGAACTGGTCTCCCTTGCCGATATCGACCAGGTGAACCTCATAGGGCAGGCCCATTTCCTCCAACGCGATGGTGATCTTCCAGCCGTTCGGCGTGGGCCAGTAATAAAGGTCGATAGGGGCGGGCATGGGTGTCCTTTCGCGATTGGATCCAAAGTGACAGGTTTGCCCCCAAGCGCAAGCATATGGCCTTGGACGATCCGCTTTCAGCGGCCAAACGCTTGACCAAAGCCACAAGGCAGAGTACCAGATTTCCACGTGGCGATTTGTTCACCGGATTGCGGGCCACGTTAAATAATTCCGCTAAAGAGGTCTGGGACGTGACTAAGCCCCCGGCGCTCAAGCGGTGGGGGTTTTGTTTTGGAAAGGAGCCGTCCCCATGGCCGACAATTGGAAGACACGGACGAAACTGGTCCACGAAGGCATCCGGCGCAGCCAGTACGGCGAAGTCGCCGAGCCGATATTCCTGACCCAGGGGTTTGTCTATGACAGCGCCGAACAGGCCGCGCAAAGGTTTGAAAAGGCGGGCGAGGATGAATTCATCTATGCCCGATACGGCAACCCCACGGTGCGGATGTTCGAAGAACG
This sequence comes from Silicimonas sp., assembly GCA_013002465.1. Lineage (GTDB taxonomy): Bacteria > Pseudomonadota > Alphaproteobacteria > Rhodobacterales > Rhodobacteraceae > JABDJO01. The sequence continues at coordinate 1,591 of JABDJO010000099.1, forward strand.
CATCGCATCCATTGAAGGCACCGAAGACGGCTTTGCCACCGCGAGCGGCATGGCGGCCGTCAGCGCGGCCCTGACCTCGATGCTGAAAACCGGGGACCACGTGGTTTCGGCGCGGGCCCTGTTCGGGTCCTGCCTTTATGTGCTGGAAGATGTGCTGACGCGGTTCGGGGTCGAAGTCACCTTCGTCGACGGCACCGATCTTGACGCCTGGCGCGCGGCCATGCGCCCCGACACCAAGGCGGTATTCCTGGAAAGCATGTCAAACCCGACGCTTGAGGTCATCGACCTGAAATCCGTCGCCGCGATTGCACACGAGGTCGGGGCGACGGTCATTGTCGATAACGTATTCACAACCCCCGTCTTCAGCCGCGCGGTCGAACTTGGGGCGGATGTCGTCGTCTATTCGGCCACAAAGCATATCGACGGCCAGGGCCGGGTTCTGGGTGGTATCGTTCTGGGCACAAGGGAGTACATCCGCAAGACCCTGGAACCTTACGTGAAACACACCGGCGGTGCGATGAACCCATTCACGGCCTGGTTGATGCTGAAGGGTCTGGAAACCATGGATTTGCGGGTGCGCGCGCAGGCCGAGACCGCACTGAAACTGGCCAAAGCACTGGAGGGCGATCCAAGGCTTGGCCGCGTGATCTATCCGGGCCTCGCTTCGCATCCCCAGCACGACATCGCCATGGCGCAACTGGAAAAGGGCGGCACGGTGGTGACACTGGAACTGAAGGGTGGCCAGGCCGAGGCGTTTCGTGTTCTGAACGCACTGAAGATCGTGGTGATCTCGAACAACCTTGGCGACACCAAGTCAATCGTGACCCACCCGGCGACCACGACCCACCAACGGTTGAGCGAGGACCAGCGCGATGCGCTTGGGATTTCGCAAGGCGTGGTGCGTCTTTCCATCGGGCTTGAAGATGCCGACGACCTGATCGACGACGTCAGCCGGGCACTGGACGCGGTTTGATGCGACAAATCCGATCCTATCAAACCGGCGACGCCCCGGCGCTTGCTGAAATCTTCCACCGGGCGGTGCGCGAAGGCGCCTCTGGCGTCTACTCGGAAGCCGAACGCGCCGCGTGGTCACCCACCATGCCCCGGGGCGACGCCTGGGAACGCCGCCTGGCCTGTGCCGAAACGGCCGTTGCCGAAGAAGGCGGGCGACCCGTCGGTTTCATGACCCTCGACCTTCAGCAGGGTTATCTGGACCTGGCTTTCGTCTTGCCCGAAGTCATGGGACAGGGCGTCGCCTCATCCCTTTACGCGGTGATTGAAAGCCGCGCCCGTGCCGCAGGTCTTGGCCGCCTGACCTCCGAAGCCAGTCTTCTGGCCGAGCCGGTCTTTGCTGCGCGGGGCTGGCGGGTGCTTCGCCGTCAGACCGTCGTGCGAAGCGGTATTGAAATCGCCAACGCCATCATGGAGAAAGAGCTGTCAACAAAAGAGGTTGCGGCGTGAACATCATGTATGTGTGGCAAAGCGCATTCGGCGGGGGCGGCAGGTGAAACCTGTCCTCATCCTGCAACTCAGACCCGAGGACGAAGCCTCGGACGGCGAATTTCGCGCGTTTCTCGACAAGGGCGGGCTTGATCCGGCTCAGGTTAGACGCATCCGGCTTGAGACGGACCCCTTGCCCGGCGATTTCTCGCTTGATGCCTACTCTGCCGTCATCGTCGGTGGCGGGCCGGGGTGTGTCAGCGACGACCCTGCCACCCGTGACCCGATGGAAGCGCGCGCCGAAGCCGAACTTCTCGCCCTCATGCCCAGGATCGTATCCGGCGACAAACCCTTCCTTGGGTGCTGTTACGGCATCGGCCTATTGGCGCATCACCTGGGCGCGCGGGTCTCAAAGGACCGGTATTCCGAACCGGTCACGCCTGTGCCCTGCGATGTGACCGACGACGGGGCAAAGGACCCGCTTTTGCAAGGATTGCCCATGCGGTTCAACGCCCTTGTCGGCCACAAGGAGGCGGTGCAGGAACTTCCCGAAGGCACGGTACACCTGATGTCATCCAAAGCCTGTCCATTTCAAATGATCCGGGCCGGCAACAACGTCTATGCCACCCAGTTTCACCCCGAAGCCGATGGCCAGGTTTTTGCCGACCGCATCCGCATCTATCGCAACCGGGGCTATTTCGCGCCCGAAGAGGCCGATCAATTGACCGAGACATGCATGTCGGCCGAGGTCTCGCAACCCGAACGCATCCTGCGCCGCTTCGTTCAGCGCTATGTGGAAGGCGCCTGAGGCCAGGCACTCAACTGCCAACCGCCTGCGGGCATTCCGCGACGACGGTAAAGGCGTTAGGATCGCACCCATGACAAAGGATGCCCTGAACTGGCTCTGTACCTGCGGCAAGGTCGAAATCTCCCTGTCGCCCGTCAAAGGATCGCGTTGTGTTTGCTACTGCGCCGATTGCCAAGCGTTTTTGCGGTATCTGGGGCGCGAAGACCTGTTTGAACCCGCCAGTGGCACAGATCTGTTGCAGGCCATGTCCGATCAGGTGCAGGTGACCAAGGGGGCAGAGAACCTCGCCTGCCTGAAGCTGAGCGAAAAGGGGCCGCTTCGCTGGTACACCCTCTGTTGCAACACACCGATCTGTAATGGCGGATCGACCCGTAAGGTGCCGCTTGCCAGCATGTTCGTGCGCCATTTCAGTGATCCCGCCCAACTTCCGGCCGTCATGGCGCGGGTCAACCGCAAGACCGCGACCGCCCAGATCACCGGCGATCCGGGCAGCGCGGGGCGCCTGATCCGGTCCTTTCTCGGCCGCGCCTTTCTAACGCTGATCACCGATCGGTTCCGCAAAACCCCGTTTTTCGACGCCTCCGGCGCCCCTGTGGCCAAACCCCTGCGGTTGTCCAAGGAGCAACACGCCAAGGCCTATGGCGGTTGACTTGGGGCCATTGCCCGCACAAGTCTCGCGCCCATGATTGATCTCAGACCCGTTGGATACGTGATTGGCCTGGTGGTCGCCCTTTTGGGGCTGACCATGCTGGTGCCGATGCTTGTCGATCTGGCGGAAGGCAACGGTCACGCGGGCATCTTTCTGGAGGCCGCCATCGTCACGGTCCTGACAGGTGGCTTGATCGCCCTTGCTTCGGCCAACGCGGTCTCGGGCGGCATGACCACACAGCAGATCTTCATCCTGACAACGGGGGTTTGGGTGGTTCTGCCCCTGTTCGGAGCGATCCCGTTCCTGCGGGGCGCCACGGGCGCGGATTTCACCGATGCCTATTTCGAGGCGATGTCAGGGCTGACCACCACCGGATCCACGGTCTTTTCGGGGCTCGACGACCTGCCATCGGGGCTGTTGTTGTGGCGCTCGATGTTGCAGTGGTTCGGCGGGATCGGGATCATCGTCGTTGCCATGGCGTTTCTGCCCGAACTCCGGGTCGGGGGCATGCAGATCTTCCGCTCGGAAGGTTTTGACACCGACGGCAAGGTCCTGCCACGCGCCGCCGAGATCGCGTCGCGGATTTCGATCGTCTACCTGGTGCTGACTTTGGCCTGCACGGGCACCTATCTTATTGTGGGCATGTCGGTCTTCGATGCCATCAACCACGCCATGACCACGATCGCCACCGGCGGTTTTTCGACCCACGACACATCGTTCAGCGCCTTTCAGGGCAATATCGAATACGTGGCGGCGCTGTTCATGGTGTTGGCCAGCCTGCCGTTCGTACGCTATGTGCAACTTCTGGCCGGATCATCGCGGCCCCTTTTGCGCGACAGCCAGATCCGGGCCTTCGTGGCGACGCTTCTGGTCATGATCCTGATCGTCGCGATGTACCGCCTGATGGCCCTGGGCGAGGCGATCGGCCCGGCGTTTCGCCAGACCATCTTCAACATCACATCAATCGTCACCGGCACCGGGTACGCCAGTACCGACTATCAGCTATGGGGACCGTTCCCGGTCGCGGTCTTCTTCTTTGCCGGTCTGATCGGCGGCTGTGCCGGATCGACCTGTTGTTCGGTCAAGATCTTCCGCTATCAGCTTCTGGTCAAGGCGGTCGCCAACCAGATCCGGCGCATCCACAGCCCGCACGGGGTGTTTCAGTTGAAATACGCAGGCAAGACCCTGACCGAGGATGTATTGTCGTCGGTCACGGTGTTCCTGACGCTGTTCATCGTGACACTTGGGGTTGTCGCGGTCCTGTTGTCAGCCACGGGCCTTGATTTGGTGACCTCGATCTCGGGCGCGGCGACGGCGATTGCCAATGTCGGCCCGGGCCTGGGTGACATTATCGGACCGGATGGCAATTTCGGTGCGTTGAACCCGGCCGCCAAATGGATCCTTTTGTCGGCCATGCTTGTTGGACGGCTGGAACTCATGGTGGTCTTCGTCTTGTTCACCTCGCGCTTCTGGCGCGCTTAGGTCGCAATCATTGGAAAAAGGGGGATCATGATGTCAGACGATCAAACCGGGGGCTGTCTTTGCGGCGCATGCCGTTACCGTGTCTCCGGACGGGTCGAATTCACGATCAGATGTTATTGCCGCGATTGCCAGAAGGTATCGGGGGGTGGGCATTTGCCGCAACTGGCGGTCCGTGCCGCCGACTTTTCACCCTCGGGGCCAGTGGCGATTCACCGCGCGACCTCGGATGCCGGCAGCGATCTGGAGTTTGCCTTTTGCGGGTCCTGTGGTTCACCCCTGTTCAAGGTCACGTCAAAGCGGCCGGACCTTGTATTCGTGATGGCGGGATCCCTTGACGATGCGCGCGACTTTGAAGTCCAGCACGAGGTCTACGAGGCGGCTCGCCAGCCCTGGGATAAATAGGGCCGCCTAGGTCAGACCGACAAGCTCGGCGGACACATCATAAAGCCGCGCACCAAGGGCATCGTCGCCGACAAACCGGCTGGGCGAGGCCATGGGCCATCCCCCGGGACGGTCGGCCTTGTTCTTGTAAAGCGTACCGACCTGGCTGAAATAGGCGCCGTTGTGGGCGGTAACCCCGTCGTCCAGCAGGCAATGCAACGTGGTTTGCGCACCTTCCCAGGGCGAGATCATGCCCATCAGTTTCAAAACCGGGTAGGCCAGAAAGTTCTGCACCCAAAGCGGCATGGTGTGCGATGCAAGATTGGACTGAACCCAGCCGGGGTGCAGACTGACCGACGTAACACCGCTGTCTTCCAGCCGTTGTCCCAAGTGGCGGGCGTACAGCACCAGGGCCAGCTTTGAATCGTGATAGGCCTGAAAACCGTCGTATTTGCGCGCCGTCCAGTTCAGATCGTCGAAATCCAGATCTCCGTTTTCGTGATAGACGCTTGATGTCGCAATGATCCGGGAAGGGGCCGAAGCTTTCAGCACCGGCAGCAAAAGCTCGCTCAAAAGAAACGGCCCCAGGTGATTGACGCCGAACTGGGTTTCAAATCCGTCGTCGGTGACCCCTTTGGGCGTATTCATGACACCGGCATTGTTGACCAGACCGTCCAGTCCGTCGTGACCTTCGTTGAAGGCGGTCACAAATTCACGCACCGAGGCAAGCGAACCCAGATCAAGTGCCATGACCTTGGCGTTTCCGTCATCCTTTTCGTTGATCTCGTCTGCCAGGGGTTGTGCGGCCCGAGTGTTGCGGCAAGCCATGATCACTGCGGCCTTCTGACGGGCAAGTTGACGTGTCACTTCCAGCCCGACGCCCGAGTTTGCACCGGTGACAATATAGGTCTTGCCGCTCAGGTCCTTGGCCAGGTTATCGGCAGAGCACATGCGGGTTTGCGGGGCCATGGCGATCCTTTCGGTTCCCACCATAGACAATTAGCCCGGCGTATCCAGCTGTCAGCCATATGGCGCGAATGACGACGCGACAGGCTTAATTCCAGCAGCTTACCAACACGGTCAGATCAGCTGCCAGAAGCGTCAGGTCCTCGGGCGCCATTTCCTCGCCGGGATCGGCCGCCGCCGGGTTGACGCCATTGGCTGACAGGAACTCGGCCAGAACCGGCGCGTCGGCGGCGAAGGCCACATCGTCGGGCAGTTTGCGCGCGGACGCCCCACGGTCCAGCAGCATCCCCATGACCGCCCCCGAACCGTCAAAGACCGGCCCTCCGGCATCGCCGGGCTCGCTGATGACCGACAGGCGCTGCACCCGGTCGTCGCCGTTCAACCCCTTGAGGTCGGCCAGCGTGCCATAGGTCAGCGAAGGCGCCGACAACACGCCGCCAAAGCTGAACCCGGAAACCGCAACATCCGACTGCAAGCGCGGCTCGACCGCGGCAAGGCGGGCCACCGACAAGGGGGCGAGCGTTTGACGGGGTTTCAGGATGGCAAGGCCAAGACCTGTATCCTCGGCGGCGATGTCGGCCTCTGTGGCTTCGTTCAACGTGATGCGGCCACATTGGCGCACCGCCTCGTATGTGGTCAGAACCGTGCCTTCGCCGTCAATGAAAAAGCCCGACCGCGCCCGTTCCGCGCGCCGGATTTCCAGACCCGACAGCAGGTCGATGTTCTGCGGCCCACTTCCGGCATTGTCCGGCAACACGCCCGAGTTCGTACGAAAACTTTCCTGCATGGCAGACAGGGCCAGCCGGAACCGTTTGTCGTCGCCCTGGGGCCAGATCAGGGCATATCCCTTGACCGTGCCCGACGCGACGCGGGCATAGATGTACGAGGTGATCTTGTCGTTGCTGCCCTCGATCGTGAAGGAATCGCGTCTTAGCGCACGCGGGCCATCGACCGGCGCCACTTCAAGGGTCTGCAGGATGTCATAAAGCGCGGCCAGCGTGGTGGTGTCGCCGCTCTGGCTAATCAAAACAAGGCGAACCCCGTCGTCGGTGGTCGGCTTGAAATGGGCAAACGGCGCATCGTAGCGGTCGAATTCAACCATTTGTGCCGGAATATCCACCTCGATCCCAAGCGTCGGATCCACCAGGGGCCGGATATCCAGCGACCGTACAACGCTTTGATAACCCTCGATCAATTCGCGCCGTTGCAGGGTGGTCAGAACTCCGGTCGGCTCATAGCGCTGCGCTTCCTGCCAGGCGGCCATGGCGCGGCGGGTTCCGGGACCGAACGAGGCGTCGATGGTGGAATTATAAAATCCCTCCCACTTCAGCGCGACCTGCAATTCGGCGCGTTCCTCGCGGCTCAATTGTCGTTCGCCCTGGCGGGCCTCGGTGACGGTTTCCTCGCCGGGTTCAAGGGGGGGCAGGGGGTCTGCTGGCGTTTCGGCCCCGCTTCCCGGCAGCGCCGCCTGGCGTCCGTCGCCAAAGACCTGATCCTGAAAGCTGCGCCCGTCCGACACGAAGGCATCCGAAGGCACCTCACGCGAAACACGCAGTTCCAGAAGCTTCAGGCGCGCCTCGTCCTCGCCATAAGGGCCAAGGGCGATGACATGCCAGTTCGTGCCGGTCCGAAAGGCGTTCACGTCCGGCAAACGACTGGCATAATCGGCGGCGCGTTCCAGGGCCGAGGCCTCGGAGGGCTGGGCCTCGATCTGAACCCAGGCCTGGGCGTGGGCGAATACGGCCCAGAAAGAAAACCCGCAAACAGCGATACACACCTGCAATAATCTCATGGCAACCAAGTCCCTAGTCAGCCCCCTGGGATGGGGCGTTTCCGTTCTTTACCCAAACCGGATACGACTTGCACGCGGATTTAAAAGGCGGTCGATTGACCGGACCCCATGGGTTGCCTATTCAGAACCCGATTTTTCCCGGTAAGGAGTGCCTTTATGGCCACCCCAGATCGCCCGACCAGCTTTCAGGAGATCATTCTCCGCCTGCAGACCTATTGGGCCGGCAAGGGATGTGCCGTGCTGCAACCCTATGACATGGAGGTCGGGGCAGGGACGTTTCACCCGGCAACCACGCTTCGGTCCCTTGGCGAAAAGCCCTGGGCGGCGGCCTACGTTCAGCCTTCGCGGCGTCCGACCGACGGACGCTATGGCGAAAATCCGAACCGGCTGCAGCACTACTACCAGTTCCAGGTGCTGATCAAACCCTCGCCGCCTGACTTCCAGGCGCTCTACCTCGGTTCGCTCGAAGCCATCGGCATCGACATGGAGTTGCACGACATCCGGTTTGTCGAAGACGACTGGGAAAGCCCGACACTCGGCGCCTGGGGACTGGGTTGGGAAGTTTGGTGCGATGGCATGGAAGTCTCGCAATTCACGTATTTCCAACAGGTTGGCGGCCACGACTGCAAACCGGTCTCGGGCGAATTGACCTATGGGCTGGAACGTCTGGCAATGTATGTCCTGGGCATCGACCACGTGATGGACATGCCTTTCAACGACCCCAATTCCCCGATTGCCTTGTTCTATGGGGACATTTTCATGCAGACCGAAGAGGAATACTCCCGCTGGAATTTCGACGTGGTCGATACCGATGTCCTGCTGCGCCATTTCGAAGACGCCGAAGCCGAATGCGCGCGCATTCTGGCCGCCGACGATGTCGACCTGAAGACCGGCAAGCGCATCGTGATGGCGCATCCGGCCTATGACCAGTGCATCAAGGCAAGCCATGTCTTCAACTTGCTGGATGCGCGCGGCGTGATCTCGGTTACCGAACGGCAGGCTTACATCGGACGGGTGCGCGCATTGGCCAAGGCTTGCGCGGATGCCTTCGTCACGACCGACGCGGCGAAGGTGGCGTGATGGTCTTCGTCGCGCAAAACGGCCTACACCTTGGGATTGAAGGCATATGACACTCACCTCCGCCATCCCCGTCCTGCGTGTTTCGGACTATCCCCGCGCCCGCGCCTTCTGGACCGACACCCTCGGCTTTTCCATCGCTGAAGAGGGCGGCGATCCGCCCCGTTTCGGCATCTTCCGCAAGGACAAGGCGACCGTCTTCGTCGATGCCTGGCACGGCGCGGATACCCACCCCAGCCCGGGCTGGCGCGCCTATCTCCATGTCGATGACGTGGACGCATTGGCCGCGTCGCTCGACTGGCCCGACACCGAAGGCCCGACCGATGCCGTCTATGGTATGCGCGAACTTGTGGTCATCGACCCTGACGGCAACCGGCTCTGTTTCGGGCAGGATGTGTCATGAATGGAAAGGTCGTCGCGATGATCCTTGTCCTTTCCGGTGCCATTGCGGGCGGGGCCATGTATTACCTGCAGGTCTACGGCTTTTACGAAGAAGTTCAGGCGACAAATGTTGCAGATGTGCAAGTGACAGCCCTCGAATCGGGGGCACCCGAGGTCATCTTGTACGAAAACTTCAAGGCGATTGACGCCGAAAGCTCCCCCTTGCGATATCGCGCCTGCTTTGAAACACCGATGAGCCAGGCGCTTCTGACCGAGACCTACCAGGTCTATGACACCCCCGTGCCCACGGTCGCACCGGGGTGGTTCGATTGCTTTGACGCCGAAGCCATCGGCGCCGCACTGGAAAACGAAACTGCCATCGCCTTTCTGGGCACCGCGAACATTGTCTATGGCTTTGACCGGGTCGTGGCGATCAGCGAGGACGGCAAGGGGTTCGTCTGGCACCAGATCAACGACTGCGGCGAAAAAGCCTTTGACGGCGATCCCCTTCCGGCCCATTGCCCGCCCCCACCAGAGGCCGGGGAATGATGCCCGCCGGCGACTTGACCAAGAATGGACCCATCCATGCCTGATCTATTGATCGAGCTTTTCTCGGAAGAAATCCCGGCCCGCATGCAGGCCCGTGCGGCCGATGACCTGAAACGCCTGATGTGCGACGGCATGGTCGACGCCGGGCTGACCTATTCGGGTGCCGCCGCCTTCGCCACGCCCCGCCGGTTGACCCTTGCCGTCGAAGGCCTCTTGGGCGAAAGCCCGGCAACGCGCGAAGAACGCAAAGGCCCCCGCACCGACGCCCCCGAAAAGGCGCTCGAAGGCTTCCTGCGCTCCACCGGTCTCACCAAGGACCAACTGGAGGCGCGCGACGACAAGAAGGGCCAAGTCTGGTTCGCCATGATCGAACGTGAAGGCCGCCCCGCCGACGACATCGTGGCCGAGGTGCTTCAGGCGACCATCCGGAACTTCCCCTGGCCGAAATCCATGAAATGGGGCACCGGTGGCCTGAAATGGGTCCGCCCCCTGCATTCGATCCTCGCCATCCTGACCGACGCCGACGAAACCCGCATCGTCCCCCTTAAGATCGACGACATCAGCGCCGGTGACACGACCCGGGGCCATCGCTTCATGGCGCCGGGGTCGATCACCGTCACCTCGTTCGAAGACTACGCGGCGAAACTGAAAGCCGCCCATGTAGTCCTGTCCGCCGACGACCGCGCCGAAGCGATCTGGCACGATGCCACCCAACAGGCCTTTGCCAAGGGTCTTGAGGTCGTCGAAGACAAGGGCCTTTTGGCCGAGGTCGCTGGCCTTGTCGAATGGCCCGTCGTTCTGGTCGGCGAGATTGGCGCGGATTTCCTGAGCCTGCCGCCCGAGGTCCTTCAAACCTCGATGAAGGAACACCAGAAGTTCTTCTCGCTAAAGGATAAATTCGGCCGTATCACCCATTTCGTCACCGTCGCCAACCGCGAAACCGCCGACCATGGCGCGACGATCCTGGCAGGCAACCAGAAGGTGCTTTCAGCGCGTCTGGCCGATGCCAAGTTCTTCTGGGAAAACGATCTGCGCATTGCTTCGACCGACATCACCCAATGGACCGACGGGTTGGAAAACGTGACTTTCCACAACAAGCTTGGCAGCCAGAAGGACCGCATCAAACGCATCGCGGCCCTCGCGCGCGAAATCGCACCGATTGTCGGCGCCGACGCGGACGAAGCCGAAACCGCCGCCCTTGTGGCCAAGGCCGATCTGTCCTCCGAGATGGTGTATGAATTTCCCGAACTGCAAGGCGTGATGGGCGAATATTACGCGCAGGAAGCCGCGCTGTCGGACGAAATCGCCGCCGTTGCGCGAGAGCATTACCAACCCCTCGGCCCCTCGGACGACGTGCCAAGCGCGCCGCTCTCGGTGGCCGTCGCACTCGCCGACAAGATCGACACGCTGACCGGCTTCTGGGCGATTGACGAAAAGCCGACAGGGTCGAAGGACCCGTTTGCGCTGCGCCGTGCGGCGCTCGGGATTATTCGGTTGGTGCTGGAGAATGGGGTCAGAGAAACCTGGCGAATGATCGTGCTACGAAAGATTGTCGAACATGACTTAGATGTTGAATTTCGCGAACTTGATAGAAGCAAAGAGCTTTTAGAAGAAGCTTTCGAAGCTGTAGGAAAGCCGGAGTTCTCCGAGGCGATGGGGGAACAATTGGCTAACGAGTTGATTGCCAAGAACCTTGCTGAAAACCCTGACGCCGTCCTTGTCGCTATGCAAAATGCTGCCAGCCTCCTCTCCTTCCTCCACGACCGCCTCAAGGTCTACCTCCGCGACCGTGGCATCCCCCACCACGTCATCGACGCCTGCCTTGTCATGCCAAACGCCGACGACCTCACGCTTCTCGTGAAACGCGCCGAAACCCTTGCCGCTTTCCTCAAAACCGATGACGGCGAGAACCTTTTGCAAGGCTTCAAACGCGCCCACAACATCCTGAAGCAGGCCGAAGAAAAGGACGGCGTCGAATACTCCTATGGCCCCGACCCGAAACTGGCCGAGACCGAAACCGAAACCGCGCTGTTCGCCGCCCTCGACACCGCCGAAGCCAAGATCGCACCCGCCATGGAGGCCGAGGATTTCGCCACCGCCATGGCCGCAATGGCAGACCTGCGCGCCCCGATCGACGGGTTCTTCGACGGTGTTCAGGTCAACGCCGAAAGCCAGATCCTGCGGCGCAACCGGCTGAACCTTTTGCACCGGATCAGCGCGATCTGCCTGTCGGTCGCCGACCTCACGCGGATCGAAGGCTAGGGGCCTCCGCCCTTTCGCCTCGCCCCCAAGCTTCATCTTGCAAAAAATATGCATGGCACGCCGCCGGGGCCTGAAATTCCGGTCTGCCGGATTGCAACGGTCCCGCCAGGGCATGTCGCGATGTCCTTGATCGTTAATCGAACCGGCGTATGCTGCTGCGAAAGGAATCGCCGCAGTGCAGAAACGCGTTGAAATAGAAGAATTTGTCGTCGTGGACGACACCGCGCCCCTGGCCGATGAAACCCACGGCGGGCGCGCCAAATGCCTACAGCGCCTCATTCGGCTCAATCTGCCGGTGCCTTTGACTGTCGCCTTGCCGTTCGCCACCGTGCGCGCCCTGGCCCAGGCAAACCCGGTCGATACCCACGCGATCCTGTCGCACTTCGGCGATGCGCCGCTGGTGTCCGTGCGCCCCTCGTCCGAGGATCCCGACTGGGGCGGGCCCGGTGCGATCCAAAATATCGGCATGAACAATGCCCGCCACGCCGAATTTGCCAACCTTCTGGGTCACGCGGCGGCGGATCAACTATATATCCGGTTCATCCAGACCTATTCGATGCAGGTTGCCCATCTTGACTCTGACGCGTTCGATTTGCCGGGGGATGCCAACGCTGACGACCTTGCCCGGATGCTGGCGGCTTATGAAACCGAGATGGACGAACCCTTCCCGCAGGACCCGGCGCGGCAGTTGGAAGATGTGCTGAAATCCATGGCGCGCGCCTGGGAGGGAACGACGGCCAGGCTTTTGCGTCAAGCGCGGGGCGCACCTGCGGATGCGGGGCTTGGGCTTGTGGTGCAGCGGATGGCGCCCGGGATGGGGCCGCCTGAATCGGGATCCGGCGTGATCCAGTTCGTGTCCTCGGACACCGGTGAGTCGCAGATTACCGGGCGGTATCTTGGCCAAAGCCAGGGCCGTGATGCGCTGTTTGACGAAAGCGCCGTCTATCTGACCCGCGATCCGCGCGGCACGTCCCTGGAAGAGCTTTTTCCCGAGGGCTTTGACAAGCTGGTCGAATTTGGCGCGATCTGCCGGAAATTCCTGCGCGAAGAGATGCAGATCGAATTTGCCCTCGATGGCGGGCGGATCAGCGTGCTGGACGCCGTGCGCGTGCAGCGTCGTCCCGATGCCGCGGTCGCCATCGCCGTGGCCCTGGCCGAGGACGACGTGATCTCGCGCGAAGAGGCGGTGCTCAGGATCGAACCTGGGTTCCTGTCGCATCTGATGCACCGTCAGATCGACCCGGAAGCACCGCGCGACCTTCTTGCAACCGGCGTGGCCGCCAGCCCCGGTGCCGCCACCGGAAAGCTTGTGTTCACCTCGCCCGAAGCCCAGGCTGCCGCCGCGCGCGGCGAAGCGGTGATCCTGGTGCGCCGCGAAACCTCGCCCGAGGATATTCGCGGCATGCACGCCGCCCAGGGCGTTCTGACCGAACGCGGCGGGGTGACCAGCCATGCCGCCATGGTGGCGCGCGGGCTGGGATTGCCGGGCGTTGTCGGCGCGTCGGAAATCGCCATTGATCAGCGCGAAAAGAAACTCACCACCTCGGACGGACGGGTGTTGAACACCGGCGACATGGTCACGATCGACGGCACCACCGGCACGGTTCTGGCCGGCGCCTTGCCGCTTCTCGATGCCGCGCAGGGCGACGCCTTTCGCCGTTTGCTTGAATGGGCCGACGATGCGCGCGATATCGAAGTCCGCGCCAATGCCGACACCTATTCCGAAGCCAAGGTCGCGCTTGCGTTCGGCGCCGAAGGGATCGGCCTTTGCCGGACCGAACATATGTTCTTCGAAGACGACCGTCTGACACTGATGCGCGAGATGATCTTTGCCGAAACGCCCGAGGGCCGCGAAGCCTCGCTTGAGCGCCTGGTTCCCTTGCAAGTACAGGATTTCACGCATCTTTTCGAACTGATGGAGGGCCGACCGGTCTGCATTCGCCTGTTCGATCCGCCATTGCACGAATTCCTGCCGCAAAGCCGCGATGGTTTGCGCGAACTTGCCGATGCGATGACGCTGCCGCTTTCGAAGGTGACACGGCGGGTCGAAGCGCTTAGCGAATTCAACCCGATGCTGGGAATGCGCGGTGTGCGGCTGGGGATCACCTTCCCCGAAATTTACGAAGCCCAGGCGGCCGCCATTTTCATCGCGACGGTTCACGCCAGCACCCCCGAACGCCCGGTCGTGCCCGAGATCATGATCCCGCTGGTTTCGGCCAGCCGCGAGGTCGAAATCATGCGTGGCCGGATCGAATCCGTGGCGGCCGCCGTGCGCACCCAGTCGGAAACCGATTTCGACTACAAGCTTGGCGTCATGGTTGAAACCCCGCGCGCGGCCCTGCGCGCCGACGAGATCGCCAGTCAGGTTTCGTTCATGAGCTTTGGCACCAATGATCTGACCCAGATGACCTATGGCCTGTCGCGCGACGATGCGGGGCGGTTCATGACCCAATATGTTCAGCAGGGTGTTTTTCCCGAGGACCCGTTCCACCGGCTGGACCACGAAGGCGTGGGCGAATTGCTGTCGCTCGGGGCCGAGCGGGCCAAAGCGGCGAACCCGGATCTGACCCTGTCGATTTGCGGTGAACACGGCGGCGATCCGGATTCGATCGACTTTTGCCGCGCCGCGGGTTTCGATTATGTCAGCTGTTCGCCGTTCCGCGTGCCCGTGGCGCGCCTCGCCGCAGCCCACATCGCATTGCGGGAAAAGCATCCCGCAGGGCAGAAATTTCCTGACCAACAGTAAATTACCGGCGATTTCGGCAATTTTCCGCCGAATTTGTCCTCATTCATGAACACTTTGTGCAACTTGTCGCACTGGATCTTCGGTGTTCCTTTGGGTATCCGCTCCTGACTGCGACGAGGGCATGTTTCCGCCACAAGGGAATGTGTGTTCCGAGAAGGGGGCGACTATGACAAGATCCAAGTTCTGGGTGGCAATTGCCATAGGACTGATGTGCAGCAGCTTGCCTGCGGGCGCTGATGTCATACTTGGCACATCCAACAATCCGACTGTCGAACTGGACAGCCGGTTGTCGCACCTGTTCGATGCCGAAAGCCGGTCGATCAAGACCCTGCATCAGCGCGGCATGTCGCGCCTGGTCAAGGCCCCCGAAGGGGCCGCCGACAGTCTCAGGTCACGCGAAGCCCTCGATGCGATGCCGGTCGCCAAGGGCGGCAAGGAATGGTCCTGCCTGACCGAAGCGCTTTATTTCGAAGCGCGCGGAGAAACCGTCAAGGGCATGTTCGGCGTGGCCGAAGTGATCCTGAACCGGGTCGAGGATCCGCGCTATCCGGCCAGCGTCTGCGGCGTCGTCAATCAGGGCACCGGCGAAAAATTCCGCTGCCAGTTCACCTATACCTGCGACGGACGCCCCGAGGTTATCGGCGAAAAGCGCTCTTATGCGCTTGTCGGCAAGATCGCCAAGGTCATGCTTGCGGGTGCGCCGCGCATCCTGACCGACGGCGCCACGCATTATCATACGAAAGCCGTGCACCCGAAATGGTCCAAGGTCTTTCGCCGCACCACGACAATCGGTTTTCACCATTTCTACCGTCAACCGAACCGGCTTGCCTCGCGCTGATCGAGACTGCGGGAAAACCACTGTCCGAACCCACGGACTGCGTGGTATAAGCGCGCAAAACATGTGGTCAGGGCGAGCAGAATGACACGCAAACTATTTGGAACCGACGGCGTTCGGGGCCGTGCAAACAGCCATCCCATGACGGCCGAGAACGCCTTGCGCCTTGGCGCGGCGGCCGGTCGGTTCTTTCGCCGCGACGGATCTCCGGCGCACCGTGTCGTCATCGGCAAGGACACCCGGCTTTCAGGCTATATGTTCGAAAACGCGTTGACGGCGGGGTTCACATCGACGGGCATGAACGTTCTGTTGCTGGGGCCGGTGCCGACCCCTGCCGTGGGATTGCTGGTCACGTCGATGCGCGCCGATGTCGGTGTCATGATCTCGGCCAGCCACAACCCCCACGAAGACAACGGCATCAAGTTCTTCGGCCCCGACGGGTTCAAACTGTCGGACGAGGCCGAGGCCGAAATCGAAGCGATCATGGCTGGCGACATTGAACCGGCAAGTGCGGCCAACATCGGACGCGCGCGGCGTATCGACGACGGCCTCTATCGTTATGTCGAACGGGTGAAATCCACGTTTCCCGCTGATCTCAATCTGGATGGCCTGAAGGTGGTGGTCGATTGCGCGAACGGCGCCGCCTATCGCGCCGCGCCCCAGGTCTTGTGGGAACTGGGCGCGGAACTTGTGGAACTCGGGGTTTCCCCCAATGGCCTCAACATCAACCACGACTGCGGCTCGACCAGCACCGGGCAAGCCTCCGA
This sequence comes from Silicimonas sp., assembly GCA_013002465.1. Lineage (GTDB taxonomy): Bacteria > Pseudomonadota > Alphaproteobacteria > Rhodobacterales > Rhodobacteraceae > JABDJO01. The sequence continues at coordinate 17,726 of JABDJO010000099.1, forward strand.
AGCGGTCCGGCGCGAAGGCGCGGACGTCGGCATCTGCCTTGATGGCGACGCCGACCGGGTGATGATCCTTGACGAAACCGGGCAGGTGGCCGGCGGCGATCAGATCATGGGGCTGTTCGCGGCCCGATGGGCCGAGGAAGGCCGGCTGGCGGGCAACACACTGGTGTCGACCGTCATGTCCAACCTTGGGCTTGAGCGTTTTCTTGGCGACAAGGGCATCACGCTGCATCGCACCAACGTCGGCGACCGCTATGTGGTCGAGGCGATGCGCGCGGGCGGCTTCAACCTTGGGGGCGAGCAATCGGGCCACATCGTGATGACCGACTATGCCACCACCGGCGACGGGCTTTTGGCCGGGCTTCAGTTCCTGGCCGAAATGAAACGCACCGGACGTCCGGCCAGCGCATTGCGCCAGACCTTCACACCCGTTCCGCAGAAACTGACAAACGTGCGTTTTGATCCCGCCTCGACCCCGCTTGAAGCCAAGACCGTAAAGTCGGCCATCGCCGATGCCGAAGCGCGGCTGGTGGGGCAGGGGCGTTTGCTGATCCGAAAATCCGGTACCGAACCCCTGATCCGGGTCATGGCCGAATGCGAAGACGACGGGCTTCTCAATCAGGTCATTACCGACGTCGTGCGCGCGGTCGAAGCCGCCTGAGCGTACGCCGAGATCACGGGTTGGCAAGATTTTCCCGGGATAACCCCTTCTTGAAAGCTTTCACGCATGGCAACATCCATGCACCCGATGCTCTGGCCCCAGAGACCACCTTTGACCAAGGTGCAGGGGTCGTCCGCTCGGACCGGGGCGTGGCCGAGAGGCTCACGTCAGGACACACCAGAGCGCAGCCTTCGTGGCGGCGCCGTCACATACTTCGGGCGAGACCGACCCGGACCAACTGACCAGATTTGTACGCTTCCATTGACCCGAGGATGATTTGGGTCAGGACGCCCCGGGGCAGCGCCCCAGACCCCCGTGGGGGATCACTTCGCGTGGCCGAACAGGCGCTTGAGCGCCCCCCATTGCGACAAGCCAACTCCGGCCAGAATCAAAGTCATCGCCAGGAATAACGACGCTTCAAGAGGTTCGCCCAACACCAGGACCCCAAGGATCACAGACCAAAGCGGCACCTGGTAATTCGTCAATGACATGAACACCGGGCCTGCTGTCCGCACCACCTGGATCCGCAGCATGTTGGCGGCCGCGGTCTGCACCAGACCCAGGGTCACGATCACCAACAGCGCCATGCCTGTGGGCCAACCGGGCCAGCCCTCGGCCAGAAGGGCCGCGACAACCACCAGCGCGGCGCCAATCCACAAGGTCACCGCCGAAAGCCCGACGGGATCAATCGGCGGAATACGCCGCATCAAAATCGACGAAACCGCATAGCAGCCAGCGGCAAGCAGACAGGCCAGACGCCCGGCCAACTCGCCCTCGACACCGGTCGAGCGGAACGCGTCCGGCCCGATCAAAATCACCACGCCCACAAACCCGATCATAAACCCGAGGGTCTTGCGCAAGTTCAAACGTTCGCCCGGCACCAGGAAATGCGCAAGCGGCAGAACCATCAGCGCCACCGCCGCCATGGTGACCCCTGCAAAACCCGCCGTCACCACTTGCTGACCCCAGCTTAGCGCCATGAAGGGTACCGCCGTGCTCAGCAAACCAACCGTGACAAGCACCACCCAGGATCCCCGTTCAGCCGTCAGATAAAGCTTTCGCCCCCGCAGTTGCCAGACGATCGAGGTCACAAGCCCCGCAAGCGCAATCCGGAACGCTGCGATCCAGAACGGCGTGACACTTTCAAGCGCCAGTTCAACAAACAGAAACGACGCCCCCCAGACAAAGCCAAGGATGGCGACCATAACCCAGCTTCCGAGGGTGATGTCGGGAGTCATGCGCTGATCCGTCCTGCGTGTCGAAGCTTTTGGCCTGTCCGCATCGTTTGAACCGGACTTGCCCCGACACCTTGTGGCGGTCCCGCCCTAAGCGCGCAAGCGGCTTTTGCGTCCGAAACGGGCGTTGGCGCTGCAGTTGATGGCTCGGGCAACCGGGTTGACTTCAATGTAAGTCTAAGCTTACGGTAAGTCATGGCTAACGAATTGATCTTTGCCGCCCTCGCCGATCCAACCCGGCGCCGCGTGTTCGAACAGCTTGCCGCCAGGCCCTCGTCAGTCACCGCGCTGGCCAGAACCCTGCCGGTGTCGCGCCCCGCCGTGTCGCAGCACCTGAAGGTTTTGTCCGATGCCGGGCTGGTCACCGTTCGCGCCGAGGGCACGCGCCGCATTTATCGCGCCGCGCCCGACCAACTTGCCGACCTCAGGGACTGGCTGGACCGCATGTGGTCCAACGCGCTTAACGCCTTTGCCGAAGCTGCTGAAAAGGAACGACAAAAATGACCACCGATCCAATCGTCAAAACTGTCAACGTGGGGCTTTCACCTGCCGATGCGTTCGATCTTTTCACCGCCCGAATGGACACGTGGTGGCCCTTGGACCGAAACTCGGTCTCGGCCGGGCAGGGCGCGGCGTCGAAGTCCCTCACTTTGACGCCCGGAATGGGCGGCGAACTTGTCGAGATCGGCCACGACGACACGCGTCATTTATGGGGCCACGTGCAGGAATGGAAGCCGGGGTCACTTGTCGCGCTGTCCTGGCATCCGGGCAAGATGGCTGACCAGCAGACCCATCTGCGCGTCACCTTCGAGGCCGACGGCACGGGCACAAAGGTCACGCTTACGCACTCGGGCTGGGAGGCCTTGGACGACGGCGCCAAGATGCGCGGCGGTTATAACGAAGGCTGGGTTGGCGTGCTGGAACGGTTTACGGCAACCGCCTGACATCACTCCATCAGCGCCGACATGGGTTTCCGGCACAACGGATCCGGGGGCACGGTGCCGCCCGTGGCCACGACGCTTAGTCGCGCCAGGTGGTGATCCCAGCCTCGGGCCGCCAAACGATCGAAAGGCAAGGGCAACCCCGAATGCCGGATCGTTACCCGGCAACCGCCAACTTCGCCCGCAAGAGTGATTTCGATCCGGCTGCCCGTGCCACCACCGGGTGCGTCGATGATCTGCACGATCCGCGTGTCGCTGACCGCGTCAAAGCGCCCGGTGATCACGCCCGCTTTGCCCATGTCCAAGCGATAGATGCCGCCCGGAACCGGGTCCAGCACGGCCTCGATCCCGGCCCATTGGCTCATTTTTTCGGACTGTGTGAAATAGGTGAAGACCAGCCGGGGCGGCGCGTCGATCCAAAGCGATTTTTCAAGTTCGGCCACGATGCGCTTCCTTTTCGGCCAGTGCCTTCAGACGCGGCAGGCCATCGTCCCAGAACTGTCCAAAGAACTGACCCAGATCGCTCAGCGCTTTCTTGTCGGCGCTGTAAAATCGCGTCGTGCCTGCGCTTTTCACGGTCACTAACCGTGCCTCTCGCAAGATCCGCAAATGGCGCGATACCGCCGGTCGGGTCATCTCGAATTGGCCCGCGATTTCTCCCGCAGGGTATTCTTTTTGCCCGACCAGACCAAGGATCTTCCGCCGGGTCGGATCGGCAAGTGCGCGAAATCGCTCATCTATCAGGGTCGATGCAGCGTGCATGATGTCACTTGATCCAATGGGGTCGGGCCATGTGAAACTCGGGCTGACCAGCCAGAAGCGGTCCGGCCTCGGCCATGTAGTCGGCAAACCAGGGGGCCTGGCTGTTGGCCTCGAAGGCGGCTTGGGTTTCATAGACTTCGGTGATGCGGATGGTGTCGGGATCGGCCATGTCAAGCGCGAAGACATAGCGCACCTGATCGTCGTTTTCCGCCGCGCGGCCTTGCAGGTGTTTTTCCCATAGCGTCACCAGGGCATCCCGCTGGCCTGGTTGGGTTTTGACGGTCAGAAACAGGGCAACTTCAGCCGTGGGGTACTCCTTTGAAGATTGGGCGAGGACCGGAGCGGCCAGTGCCAGGGACAAAAGGATTGCTGCGAACAGGCGCATGAGAAGTCCTCTTATGTAAACGAATCCTTACGTAACAATTACGTTAATTAAAAATCCCGATCCGTCAAGACGGTCTTTTTTTGGCAGATTTCCATTGTCGGCTTAGCGGCCCAGATAGGCCGCAAGAAATGACACCATCAGAATTGCGCCGACAAACAACCAGAACAAGTCATTCCGACCGAAGCGCTGGCCGGTAGCGGGTTGCGGAATGTCGCGCGCCGCGCGGTCAGGACCGAGGCCAAGTTTGCGGCTTTTGACGGTGAAGCCTTCGGATTCGAACAAGCTGCGCGAGCCGACATTCCAATCCGAAACCGTGGCATCAAGGCTGTCCCAGTCATGGGTATCCGCCAACCCCTTGGCGTGCTCGATCATTGCCCGCGCCACGCCCTGGCCGCGAAACTCGGGCTGTACATAGATGTCCTGAATTTCGACCGCGTAATACTGGGTCTCGGGGTCCGTGGGAAGGTCGGAAAGCCGGTAGTACCCGGCGAAGGTGCCATCATTCATGGCAACGAACAGGTTCGGGCTTTCGTTCAGTGCCTTGCCCGAAGCATCGGTAAAGGCCTGGTCGATAAAGGTCTTGATGGCCAGGTCGAAATAATTCCCCGGCCAATCCTGCGGCGACGCCTCTCGGTGCGCCCGATAGGTTTCCTCGCAGAGCGCGGTGATCTTCGCACGAAGACTGGCCGGGGCGTTTCGGATGTGGATCGTCATAACTGAAAGGGGCCCGATCCGGGCCCCTGTCCAATCAGTTCTTGGCCTTGTCGACCATGCGGCCCTCGGAAATCCAGGGCATCATGCCACGCAGCTTTTCCCCGACCTCTTCGATCTGGTGCGCGTCGTTGATCCGGCGGGTCGATTTGAACATCGGCTGGCCAACGGCATTTTCCGTCATGAAATCACGCACAAAGCGCCCTGTCTGAATGTCGGTCAGAACCTCTTTCATGCGCTTCTTGGTTTCGTCGTAAGGCAGGATGCGCGGGCCCGAAACATACTCGCCATATTCGGCAGTGTTCGAGATCGAATAGTTCATGTTGGCAATGCCGCCTTCATAGATCAGATCGACGATCAGCTTCACCTCGTGCAGACACTCGAAATACGCCATTTCGGGCGCATAACCGGCTTCGACCAGGGTTTCGAAACCCATGCGGATCAGCTCGACCAGACCACCGCACAAGACGGCCTGTTCGCCAAAAAGATCGGTTTCGCATTCTTCCTTGAAGTCGGTTTCGATGATGCCCGAGCGCCCGCCGCCGATGGCCGAGCAATAGGACAATCCGATCTCAAGCGCTTTGCCCGAGGCATCGCGATCCACGGCCACCAGGCAGGGCACGCCGCCGCCCTTGGTGTATTCGCCGCGCACTGTGTGACCCGGACCCTTGGGGGCCATCATGATCACATCGACGCCCTCTTTCGGCTCGATCAGGCCAAAATGAACGTTCAACCCGTGGGCAAAGGCAATCGCGGCGCCCTCGTTCAGGTGATCGTGGACATATTTCCGGTAGGTTTCGGCCTGAAGTTCGTCGGGCATCGTGAACATCATCAGATCGCACCAGGCGGCGGCTTCGGAAATGCCCATGACCTGCAGGCCCTCACCTTCGGCCTTCTTGGCCGAGGGCGAGCCTTCGCGCAGAGCCACCACAAGGTTCTTGGCGCCCGAGTCACGCAGGTTCAAGGCATGGGCATGGCCCTGGCTGCCGTAACCCAGAATGGCCACTTTCTTGTCTTTGATCAGGTTGATGTCGCAGTCGCGATCATAGTAAACGCGCATTGGGCTGTTCCCTCCGGTTCGGTTCTTTCTCAGGTTCACGCGCTTCTATCGAAATGTCGCGCGGATGCAATCGCAGATGCGCCCCAGGGGCTCCATGACGTCATTTGTCCGCTTCACATTGTTCGAACCCGGTGCCACTGTGCCGCGCAGATCCGAACAGGAGCGCACATGGTCTCGGTGACCGAGCAGTACGACCTATTTCCTTATCCCGAGCGCGATCCCGCGGATGAAAGGCACCGATTAATCGCCGGATCTCCGTCGCACCCGCTGGAAATGGACCATTTCCTTTGGTCGGGGCATCGTGACTGGTCAAAACCGCTGCGGGCCCTTTTTGCCGGCGGTGGCACGGGGGACGGTCTGATCCAATTGGCCACACTCTTGCAAAGTGCGGACAGGCCCTATGAGATCACTTATGTGGATTTGTCCCGCGCGGCGCGCCGGATCGCCGAGGCTCGGGCCGAGATGCGTGGCCTGACCGGGATTTCCTTTGTCACGGGTAGTTTGCTAGAGGCCGGCTCGCTTGGCGTGTTCGACTATATCGACTGCTGCGGGGTGCTGCACCACCTGCCCGATCCGGCCGCCGGTTTCGCCGCCTTGCGCGACGCATTGGCCGAAGGTGGTGGGATGGGGTTCATGGTCTATGCTCCCTATGGGCGGTCGGGGGTTTATCCCCTGCAAGAGGCGTTCAACTCCCTGTTTTCGGGCCTGCCGCCCGAAGAGCGGCTGAAACGGGGACGCGAGGTGCTGGGTCGGCTTTCGGATGGGCATCCGTTTCGGACGAACCCGAATCTGGGCGACCATCTGCAAAGCGACGCCGGGTTCTATGATCTGCTGTTGCACGGACAGGACAGATCATTTTCGGTCAGCGAACTTCTGGCGGTCATGGATGACACCGGGTGGGATCTCGTTTCCTTCACAACGCCGGCACTTTACGATCTGGCAAGGTTCGCCTCCGTGCCCGAGGGCATGCCCGTCGAAACCCAGTGGGCGCTGGCGGAAAAGCTGAACGGCGCGATCAGAACGCACGTGGGCTATGCTGTCTGCAAGGGCGGTCCGCGCCGCCCGGCCAGTGGCAGGGACCTGTCGTCGGTGCCGCACTTGAAGGGCGTGAAACCGGGTCCACTTGCCCAGGCGGTGGCGAACGGGCGGGCCCTTCCGGTGGTGCAGGGTGCGCTGCGAACCGAGATCACCTTGCCCGCCGGTGCCGCCACGATCATCGCCGCAATAGACGGGCGACGGTCGCTGGCAGAGGTCGCGCAGGCTGCGCGGGTTGATCCGATTGCCTTCGGCGCGGTGTGGTCGCGGCTGGAGGCCGCGCTTGTGCCTTGGGGGCTTCTTTTGTACTCGGGCCTGTCGCGATAGGGTGCTTGGGATCGAATTGCGGCTGCAAACCTGGAATTGGGCCGGTGGCCCGCACGGAAAGGAAACCCGAATGACGGCGCTCAGAAACGACATCGACCCGGACGGATTGCTGGAATACTCGGTGGTTTTCACCGACCGGTCGCTCAATCACATGAGTGCCGCCTTTCAAGAAGTGATGCGCGATATCTCGTCGATGCTGCGCGAGGTCTACAACGCCGACGGCGTCGCCATCGTCCCCGGCGGCGGCACCTATGGGATGGAGGCCGTGGCGCGGCAACTGGCCGAGGGCGAAACCGTCATGGCGATCCGGAACGGGTTCTTTTCCTATCGCTGGAGCCAGATATTCGAGGCGGGCAAACTTCCCGCCGAAGAAATCGTGATGATGGCGCGCCGCACCGGTAACGATCCGCAGTCGCCCTTTCAGCCTGCGCCGATCGACGAAGTGGTGGCGCGCATCCACGAGGCCAAACCGGCGGCGGTGTTCGCCCCCCACGTCGAAACCTCGTCGGGCATGATCCTGCCCGACGACTATATCCGCGCGGCTGCCGCGGCGGTCCATGCCGAAGGCGGGTTGTTCGTTCTGGATTGCATTGCGTCCGGGTGCATCTGGGTCGACATGAAGGCGCTTGGGGTGGATGTGCTGATCTCGGCGCCACAAAAGGGCTGGTCGGCCTCGCCCTCGGCCGGGCTGGTCATGATGTCCGAGGCCGCCCTGGAACGTGTCAGGGCACGCAAATCGTCTAGTTTCGCGGTCGATCTGGGCAAATGGCTGACCATCACAGAGGCCTACGAAAACGGCGGTCACGCCTATCACGCCACGATGCCGACCGACGCATTGCGGGGCTTTCGCGATGTCATGGCGGAAACCCGCGAACTTGGGTTCGAGCGGTTGCGCGACGCCCAGTGGGACCAGGGCCAGAAAGTGCGCGCACTTCTGGCCGAACGGGGCTTTCGCTCGGTGGCGGCCGAGGGGTTCGAAGCGCCGGGCGTGGTGGTTTGTTATACCGACAACGCCGAGGTGCAGACCGGCCGGGCCTTCGCCGCAGAAGGGGCGCAAATCGCGGCGGGTGTGCCCCTGATGGTGGGCGAGGGCGACGATTACAATAGCTTCCGGCTGGGATTGTTCGGCCTGGACAAGTTGATGGATGTCGACGCCAGCGTGTCGCGGTTGCGGGACATCCTGGACCGGGTCGGCGCTTAGTCGGCGACTGCCTTCCCGGGACTTCAGACCGAAGACGGTGCCTTGCGCGCGCGTCCAAGGCCCGCCTGCATGACCCTTTGCCGCAAGGGCGCGATGTCGTGGACGGTTCTCAATCCAAGGGATCTCAGGGCCTGGGCCGGGGGCGCGTCCGAGCGGCAAAGCCGGTTGTAAAGGTCGATGATGCGGGCGCGGGCGCGGATGTCGGCCTCGCGCGCTTTGGCATAACGGTCAAGATAGGGGCGTGTGCCAAGGCTGTCGGGCGCCTTCCGCGCAAGATCGAGCAACAGCCGGATGTCCATCAGCGAAGTGTTCAACCCTTGCGCGCCGATCGGTGGCAGCACATGGGCGGCTTCGGCCACAAGGGCGACGCGGCGGGCGGTCAGGGCCTTTGCCTTTTGGGTGACCACGGGCCAGACCTGGCGCGGCGACGAAAGCGAAAGCGGGCCAAGAACGTTGCATGACCGCAAGGTTGCGGCGCGCGCAAAGGCGTCGTCGTCAAGGGCATGAAGGCGCAGGGCTTCGGGTCCGTCGTTCATCCAGACCACGGCGGATGCGGGTTGGCCCCGGTGATCGGGCAAGGGCACCAGAACGAAGGCGCCGCCTGACAGGTACAGCTCGGTCGAAACCGCGTTGTGGGGCACCTCGTGGGTCACCGCGAAGGCCAGGGCCTTTTGCCCATAGCGCGTGATCTCGACGTCGATGCCCGCGGCTTCGCGTAAGGGCGACGCGCGGCCGTCGGCGGCTATCGCAAGGCGTGCGGCAATCCGGGTGCCATCGCCAAGCGTGATCCGGGCCTCGCCGTCGCGGCTAAGAAGGTTCGAGAACCCGGTGCCGAATTTCAGCGTAAGGCCATCGGTCGTGGTGGCCCGTTCGGCCAGCACCTGTCGGGTCAGCGCATTGGGCAGGTTCCAGCCAAAGGCCACGGCCCCCAAATCGTCCGAACGAAAGGCCCGCTCGGTCCGGATGGCGGGGGGATCGCCCGCGCTGTCGATGACGCGCAGGGTTTCCAGCGGGGTCGCGGCGACGGCCAGGTCTGGCCAGACGCCGATCTCGTCCAGAAGCGCGCGCCCCGGTTGCAGATAGGCGGTCGAGCGCAAATCACTTTGGTCGGAAGGTTCGGGCAGGGGGCCGGGGTCGGCCAGCACGGTCGAAAAGCCGCTGTGCGCGAACCCCAGGGCCGCGACTAGGCCGGCGATGCCGCCGCCGGATATGAAGATGTCGCAGGATGCTACGCTCATGGGTCCGAGACTAGTTCCGATTGAGGCGGCGTAAAGGGCCGGATTGTCTCAGGTCAGCCGACCAAGAAACCCAGTCAGATCGGTGGCGTGATGCTGGATGTGGGGGGCCTCGACAGCCTCGGGCGCCACCAGCACGGTACACATGCCAAGGGCCAGGGGTTCGGCCAGGTTGCGCGGATCGTCTTCGAACATGGCGGCGCGGGCGGGGGCAAAGCCGTCGTGGTCGATGATCGCCTGAAAGGCGGCGCGCTCGGGTTTCGGCAGGAACCCCGCATGTTCGACCCCATAGACCGCATCGAATGGCGCCGTGAGCCCGCGCGCAGCCAAAACGCGGCGGGCATAGGGTTCGGACCCGTTGGTATAGACGATCTTGCGCCCCGGCAGGGCGTCGATGGCTTGCGCAAGGTCGGGGTCGGGAACAAGGTGATCCATCGAAATGTCATGGACGTCTGTGAGGTAGGGGGCGGGATCGACGCCGTGTTCGCGCATCAGCCCCGCAAGCGTCGTGCCATATTGCGCCCAATATGTCTTTCGCAGCGCGTTGGCCGTGGGTTCGTCGACGCCCACGACTTCGGCCACCCAGGCCGTCATGCGTACTTCGATCTGGTCAAAAAGCCGGGCCTCGGGGGGATATAGCGTGTTGTCGAGGTCGAAAATCCAGGTGTCGACATGGGCAAAGGCGTGCTTGGGCATGAACGCAGGTTTAGCCTTTGATCGGGCCAAGCGCCACGCGGTTTTGGCAAGAAAAGTCGCGTTGTTGGCTTGCATCAGGGGCGGGTTGCCGTAACGTCCGGAACCTGAGGAGGATGCGCCCCATGTCAACCGAGACACGTCCCGGCCAGAAAGACGCTTATCAGTTGATCCTGGGGGCGATTGATCAGGGCACCTATCGCCCCGGCGACCGACTGGTGGAAAGCGAACTGGCCGAGCGCTTTGGCGTTTCGCGCACCCCGATCCGCGAGGCCTTGCAGCGCCTTGAAACCCAGTCGCTTTTGACGCGGGACGGCCGATCGCTGGTGGTGGCGTCCCTGGATCACAACGAATTGGCCGAGCTTTACGTCGTGCGCTCTGAACTCGAGGCCCTGGCGGCACGGTTGGCAGCTCAGCATGCAACCGACGAAGAGGTGCGGCTTTTGCGCGAGATGGTCGAAGAGGACCGGGCGCGGGTGCAGGATCCGGGGGCTCTGGCGCGGTCGAACCGGCGGTTCCACCGGCAGGTGCATCTGGCCTCGCACAACCGGTTTCTGGTGCGCCAGCTTGACCTGGTTTATCGCTCGATGGCCTTGATGGCGACGACCTCGCTGGCGGCCAAGGGGCGCAGCGAGGTGGCGGTGGCTGAACATGCGGCCGTGGTCGAGGCGATTGCCCGGCATGATGGCGCGGCGGCCTTCGATGCCTTGAAGGGCCATATCAGCCACGCTTTCGAAGCCCGGCTTAGGCAGGACGCAGAAGACGCCGCCAGACTGGACGCACCGATCGCCGAGTGACCGGATAGCGGCCATGGGCGGTCTTGTCCCAGAAAAAGGGCCGGGTCACCAGTTCGCCAAAACCCTTCCAGGACGCCACGGCCGCCAGGGGAAAGTACAGGTGCATGACCGGCACCCATTTGATCAGCCAGTTGTGTTTCGGGGTTGCCACCGACAGGGCGGCAATGGCCATCGTTATGATCTCGGACAAAAAGAACAGGGCGGCGATGCCAAGGATGACCGAGGTCGGCAGTACGGCTGATACCGGGTGTGCGACGCCAAAGACCATCAGCCAGAATGACCACAGGAACGGGGCCAGCACGAACTGGCTGAGGGTGCCCAGAAACAGGATCTGGACACCTAGGAACCGCCAGGGGCCAAGATCCCCAAGAAGCCGGAGGGGATCGCGCATGTGCACGGCCCAAGTCATCGCATAGCCCTTGATCCAGCGTGAACGTTGACGGATCCAGGCCGGGATGGTGGCCGTGGCTTCCTCTTCGGTGACCGAATTGACGAAGGCGCAGCGATACCCACGGCGGGCCAGACGCAGACCAAGGTCGGCGTCCTCGGTCACGTTATGGGCATCCCACCGGCCCAGATCCTCCAAAGCACGGCGGCGGAAAAAGACGGTGGTGCCGCCCAAAGGCATGACCATGCCCATCCGCACCAGACCCGGCAGCACCAGCCGGAACCAGGTTGCATAATCAATGGCGAAACACCGGGTCAGCCAGTTGCTTTGGGCGTTATAGAAATCCAGGACCCCTTGCAGGCAGGCAACATCGGGGCCCGCGCGGGCAAAGGCGGCGGCGACTTTCAGCAGTTGGTCGCGCGCAGGCCGGTCCTCGGCGTCATAGATGCCCACGATGTCGCCCTTGGTGAAATCCAGCGCATAATTCATCGCGCGCGGCTTTGTTCTGAGCGGCCCTTTGGGCGCGTGAACGATGCGCATCCAGGTGGGCAACTCGGCGGCTTTCAGGGCGTCTTCGGTGTGCGTGTCGCCGGATTCCAGGATCAGGCAGACTTCAAGCTTGTCGCGCGGATACTCCAGCCGCCCCAGTCGCGCCACCAGCCGCGAGGCGATATCAAGTTCGTCGAAAAGCGGCACCAGAAGCGACACCCGGGGAAGATCCTTGCGTTGGATATGGCCGGGGCGCGTGCTGGTCCAGGTCCTGCCCTGGCGCCGCGCCCGGCGGAACGACACAAGTGCTGCGGCGGCGCGCAACAGGCTGAGCGAGACCAGGGTCAGCGCGGCCCAGGCCGTGATCGCCCCAAGCAACAGATTGGGGAAAAACGCCGCCAGGGCCGAAAGCCCCATCAGGACAACACCCGCGATGGCAGCGGTGCGTGGACCCGACCAGCCCCGGCAACTTTCATTCAGCGGCGTTCGGATTTCGGCCCGGCGCGCCAGATGGGCCGCGCGCAGTCGCAGGATCTCGGCCTCGATCGCCTCAGGCGGCTTGGTGCGGCAGACCACATGGCCGAAGCGGGCGCGCAGATGGGGTTCGAGGCGGCGAAACTCGGCCTTCGAGGTGCAGGCCACAGGGCGCGCCGCCCCGGCGGGTTCCATCGGCAAGATGCGGTTCCTCAGGGCGGTTTCCAGGCCCAGGCGATCCAAGGCGCGGGCATCCGAGCGCCCGGCGTCCGAAAGCGCCCCATCGGCGGCAGAGGGGTCGAAATCCGACCTTTGAGACGGAGCAAGCGAAATGGGCGTGAACTTAAACACAACGACAGCGCACCGAAAAACAGAACTGATCGCACCCTGCATCGCATCCCGCGGTTAATCGGGGATTAAGGGAACAGGGAAAGTTTTTAGCGCTTTAACCCGCTCTGACAGTTCGGTTCTCCATGGCATCGGCAAAGCGGTCGAACAGATACATGCTGTCCACTGGTCCCGGGCTGGCCTCGGGGTGGTATTGCACGGAAAAGACCGGGCGATCGGTCATGCGGATTCCGCAGTTCGAGCCGTCGAACAGCGACACATGGGTCTCTTTCACGCCATCCGGCAGGGTCTGACTGTCGACCGTGAAGCCATGGTTCATCGAGGTGATTTCCACCTTGCCCGTCTCGATGTCCTTCACCGGGTGGTTCGCGCCGTGATGTCCGTGGTTCATCTTGACCGTCTCGGCGCCAAGGGCCAGCGCCAGCATCTGATGGCCAAGGCAAATGCCGAAGACGGGCATGTCCGAGCGTTGAAGCACGCCCTTGATCATCGGCACGGCATAGGTCCCGGTCGCGGCCGGATCGCCGGGGCCGTTGGACAGGAACAGACCATCGGGTGAAAGCGCCAGAACATCCTCGGCGCTGGCCGTCGCGGGCAGGACCGTCACATCGCAGCCGACACTCGCCAGGCAGCGCAGGATGTTGCGCTTGGCGCCATAATCAATGGCGACAACCTTGAATTTTGCGTTGTCCTGCGTGCCGTAACCTCCTGGCCAGGTCCACCGGGTTTCGCTCCAGCGATAGGATTGGGAGCAGGTGACTTCTTTCGCCAGATCGAGCCCGACCAGCCCGGGGAAAGCCCGCGCGGCCGCGACCAGAGCTTCGATATCGAAGTTGCCCTCGGGATCGTGGGCCATCGCCGCGTGGGGGGCCCCCTGGTGGCGGATGGCGCGCGTAAGACGGCGGGTGTCGATGCCACCTACGCCGATCCGGTCGCGGCGCTTCAACCAGTCTGACAGGGTTTCACGCGCGCGCCAGTTCGAGGGATCGCCTGGATCCCACTTCACCACCAACCCCTCGGCCACGGGATCGCCGGTTTCGTCGTCTTCGGGATTGACCCCGGTGTTGCCAATGTGCGGGAAGGTGAAGGTCACGATCTGTCCCGCATAGGACGGGTCGGTCATGATCTCCTGATAGCCGGTCATGGCGGTGTTGAAGCAGAGTTCGGCGACCCGCTGGCCGGTGGCTCCAAAGCCCTTGCCATAGAAAACCGTGCCATCCGCAAGGGCCAGGGCGGCAGTGGGTGGTGAGGCGGCGTCCGGCATCGGCGATATCCCTGAAGATGGGTAAACGGTCGTGGGTGTAAGGTGTCCTTGACGGCAGGTCAAGGGTGGTGAAAATTATGCAAATGCAGCAAAAACAAAGGCTTAGATAAGTTCGCAGCGGTTGCAGGGGCGGGCAGGGTGCAGTAATCTCGCGACTCTCCGGACGGGATGAGGGACGGTATGGAACTTCGAGACCAGATCAGCGAAGCACTAAAGCAGGCGATGCGCGACAAGGCGGCTGACCGGCTGTCGACGTTGCGGTTGATCAACGCCGCGATCAAGGATCGCGACATAGACAAACGCGCCGAGGGCGGGGATGCCGGCGATGCCGGTGTCGGGTCCGATGAAATCCTCAGGATCCTTGGCAAGATGGTGAAACAACGCCAGGAATCGGCGCGCGCCTATGAAGAGGGTGGCCGCGTGGAACTGGCCGAAAAGGAACGTTCTGAGATCACGGTGATCGAGGAATTCCTGCCACGCCAGTTGAACGAAGGCGAGACCGCCAAGGCCATTGATTCGGCGATTTCCGAGACCGGTGCGAATTCGATCCGTGACATGGGCAAGGTCATGGGGGCCCTGAAGGCGCGCTATACCGGGCAGATGGATTTCAGTTCCGTCGGTTCCAAGGTGAAGAATCGCCTGGCGTCCTGAGGCGTTCTTTAGGGGTGTGAGTTGCGCCGACTTCGTCGTCGCGGCGGGCAATTTTTCGCATGAAAAATTGCCCTTCTTGAAAAATGGGGGCGCTGCCCCCTCGGCCTTTGGCCTCGCCCCCGGGGTATTTTTCACAGGAAGAAGCGCTATCGGATGCGGGATTTCAGGTCGTCGTACAGCCCCTGGCGTTCTTCCGGGGTCAGAAAGGCGCCAAGTTCCACTTCGCGCCCCCCGCCGCGAAGTGTCAGGTAGTTTTCGACAGGCCCCTTGGGGCGCAAGTGTACCGTCACCCACGAGGGATTGGCTTTCCAGACCAGTGCGGGCCCATTTGGGGGTTGGTGGCTGAGGACGACGCTCTGGCCGGTGAGGGTCAGTTGTTCTTCGATCTGGCGCGCCGTCCGGTTCGCCATGATCGCCCGCCAGACACCCCAGATGGCCAGGGCGATGAAAAGAAGAAGAACCCAGACCACCGGAGAGCCCAGCACCGCCAGAAGCGGCAGTGACACCAGAAGCGCGGTCGCGCCGATGAACCAGACAAAGCCTTCCGGCGTCATCGACTGGTGGGGCCAGAGGCTGAGCGACGTTTTATCGGCGGATTTGGTCCATTCGTAGGGCATGTCACCGTCTGCGGTAGCGAAACGCTTGCCGTGCAAAGATAACAAGTGTGGCAAGGCATGTCAGGGCCATAAGCACGCGTCCGGTCATCGAGGCGCGGTTGACCCAATGGAAGAGGTGCGGGGCGTCGATAATCGCCTCGGGTGCCGTGAGCATGAGCAGGAAACCGGGAAACAGGTTCAGAAGAAGCCCGACAAAGAACGCCAGCAGCAAAGACACGCGCCAGCGGTTTGCGGTGCGCGCGAGAAGCCCGCCCCGGGGCACAAGAAGCGCCAGCATGAGTGCCGAGATGAGGACCGAGATCAGCACGGACGATGTGTGGGCAACCACATAGTAGGTATCGTGGAGCGGAGAGTTCAGCATCGCGGTGGTCCAAATGAAAACGGCCCCGGAGCACTCCGGAGCCGTTGGTAGATTTCAGACGCTGCCCGCATCAGTGCGACGGCTGTTTGTCCCAGTCTTCGCGCTTGGGAAGGGTTTCAAACGTGTGCGCAGGCGGCGGGGTGGGCAGGGTCCACTCCAGCGTGTCGGCGTGTTCGTTCCAATAGTTGTTTTCCGTAATCGGCTTGCCCGCCCGGATGGTGTAGAACACGATCCCGATGAACAGAAGGAACGAGGCAAAGGCCAGGAACGCGCCCCAGCTTGACCATTCGTTCCAATAAGCGAAGGCCTCGGGATAGTCGATGTAGCGCCGTGGCATGCCTTGCCGTCCCAGGAAGTGCTGGGGGAAGAACGTGAGGTTGGCGCCGATGAACATCGTCCAGAACTGGATTTGGCCCAGTTTTTCCGGGTATTGTCGCCCGCACATCTTTCCAAGCCAATAGTACATTCCGGCAAAGATGCAGAAGACCGCGCCAAGGCTCATCACATAGTGGAAGTGCGCCACGACGTAGTAGGTGTCGTGATAGGCCCGGTCGATGCCGGCTTGGGAAAGGACGATGCCCGTGACACCGCCGACGGTGAACAGGAACAAAAAGCCAAAGGCGTAAAGCATCGGCGTCTTGAACTCGATCGAGCCGCCCCACATGGTCGCGATCCAACTGAAGATTTTCACGCCTGTGGGCACCGCGATCACCATGGTCGCCAGCATGAAATAGGTCTGCTGGGTCAGGCTCATGCCGACCGTGTACATGTGGTGCGCCCAGACGACGAAGCCCAGGGCGCCGATCGCGATCAGGGCCCAGACCATGGGCAGGTACCCAAAGACCGGTTTCCTCGCGAATGTCGCGATGACGTGGCTGATGATGCCAAAGCCCGGCAGGATGATGATGTAGACTTCGGGGTGTCCGAAGAACCACAGAATGTGCTGGTAGAGGATCGGATCCCCGCCGCCCGAAGGCTGGAAGAACGTGGTGCCGAAGTTCCGGTCGGTCAGAAGCATGGTGATCGCGCCGGCCAGCACGGGCAGCGACAGAAGGATCAGCCAGGCGGTGACGAAGATCGACCAGGCAAACAAAGGCACTTTGAAAAGCGTCATACCGGGTGCGCGCATGTTGAGGAAGGTGGTGATCATGTTGATCGAACCCAGGATCGACGAGGCCCCCGAGAGGTGGACGGCGAAGATCGCCAGATCCATCGAAAAGCCTTGTTCAGCCGTTGAAAGCGGCGGGTACAGAACCCATCCGACGCCCGAGCCCAGTTGCCCGTTGCCCCCTGGCGACAGGACCGAAGCCACGGCCAGCGACGAACCGGCGACGTAAAGCCAGTAGGACAGGTTGTTCATCCGCGGGAAGGCCATGTCCGGCGCACCGATGTGCAAGGGCATGAAATAGTTGCCGAAACCACCGAAAAGTGCCGGGATCACCACGAAGAACATCATCAGGATGCCGTGGGCTGTGACCAGCACGTTCCAGATATGCCCATTCGGGGCACAGGTGCCGTCGGCAAAGAGCCGCGCGCCTTCTTCGCACATGAACTGCACCCCGGGGTCCTTCAGTTCCATCCGCATGTAGACGGTGAAGGCGACGGCGACGAAACCGACGATGCCCGAAGTGAAAAGATAGAGGATCCCGATGTCCTTGTGGTTCGTCGACATGAACCAGCGGGTAAAGAACCCCGGATCGTGGTGGTCGTGCTCGTGTGCGGCGGCGTCGGCCATGCATGCCTCCCAGAAGCGTGTTTGTGGGCCCCCGTAGCCAAAGACCCGGGGGGTTGCATTCGCTTTTAGGGATATGTCGGGGGCGGGGCAATGGGCGAAGGCCACTTGAAACGGGAAAAATTGTCACAAGGGCGGTTTTGCGCGAATAGCGCAATCCGCAAGTCGCTTGCCAGCAAATCCGAAACCACCGGCACGCCTTGCCAGGCACCTCTTAGGCGTTGCGATGCGCTCGCTCTTTCGGGAATTGCCGAGTCGAATTTGCCCACTATGGCAGCAGCCTGGGGTCGGGAGGCGCGCGATCGACCTGCGCCGACCTGCCGCGCTGCACATGGACGGCCGCGCCGGTAGTATCACCGCCATGCCTTACTTTCCTCCACCGCCTCCGCAGCCGACCAAAGTGGGATTGCTCCGTCGCGTGCCACCGGCCATGTTCCCTGCCGTTTTGGGTCTGTTGGGACTCGTGCAGGTGTGGATACAAGGCGTGCAAATGTTCCCTGTCCCGCGCGAATTGGTCGATCTCATGGCGGGTATGGTGACGTTGCTGTTCCTGTTCTGCATCGTGGCATATGTCGCCAAAATCTCTTTTCGCCTCGCGTCCCTGGTTGACGATCTGAATACCTTGCCCGGGCGGACCGGACTTGCGGCGGTGGGAGTGGGGCTCATTGTCCAGGCGCGCCTGCTGGGTGAATTCAACAGCATTCTGGCGGGTCCAAGCCTGGCTCTCGGCGCTGCAGGGGTGCTTGGGGTTGCGCTTTACGTCGGTATCCGCCGATTGCGCGGCACCGACACAAGCGGGCCGCCGACACCTGCGATGCATCTTGTATTTGTTGGCTTTGTCCCCATTCCGGCGGCGGCGCTGCCGCTTGGCGTGTCGCCTGCGCTGGTCAACGGGCTGATGCTCTATTGTGCGCTGGCCGCGCTTGTGGTCACCGCAACGACGATCCGGCCCCTGATCACCAAGGGATCGACGCCGCCATTGCGGCCCTTGCAAGCCATTCACCTGGCGCCTCCGGCATTCATATGCATCGGGATGATGCTGACCGGTCAGACGGGGTTTGGCCTTGTCGCCCTGATCTGGGCAAGCCTTGTGGCTGGTCTTCTGGTGGTCAGGCTGCGCTGGATGATGGAAGGCGGTTTCAGCGGGTTCTGGAGTGCCTTCACCTTTCCTGCCGCTGCCTATGGGGGCGCCTTGCTGATCACCGCCGAAGCCGTCGATTCAGACCTTGCGCGATATGCGGGTGCGGTCGTCCTTTTGGCGACCACGTTCTATGTGCCGGTGATCGCAACAAAAGTGCTGAAGCTTTGGGCCAAGGGCACGCTGGCGGCCAAAACCAACGCGTCAATCGCGTGAGTTAGCCTGCCCGCATCCGCAGCTTGCCCGGAAGGCCACGGCCTTTGCGCTTCGGTCGGGTCGGTGATCCAGCCCAACTCGCTGATGTCGGGCAGCATGTCACAGGCCCGCCCCTAGAGTTCATCGAGGCCCATCAGCGCGTCCAGGTGATGGCGGCGGAGCGTGCAGGTTGGAAAATATTGCCGCCAGAGGCGACTTTTTTCTTGGAATTGTCAGCGCTCTTGGCAAAGTCTTGGCATGGGAGGTTTGTCAGATGGTTGACGCTGTTGATTTGGAAGGGGGGCATCTGCCGGAAAGCGCGATCAAGCGGTACTGGGACGATGGGTTTTTGTTCCCGGTGCAGGTGATGAGCGCCGAGGCCGCAGCCCATGCCCGCGCCGAGCTTGAGGCCGTCGAGCGGGACTGGCTGGATGCCGGGTTGCCCTTGCCCTTGAACACCTACAAGCGGGTCAATGCCCAGGTGGTGATGCCGTTTCTTGCCGACATCGCCCAAAGCCCCGCCATTCTGGATGTGGTCGAAGGCATTCTTGGCCCCGACATTCTGATCTATGCCGCCGAGTTCTTCGTGAAAGAGCCCAAGACCAGCCATGTCGTGACCATGCACCAGGATCTGACCTATTGGGGGCTTGGGGCGATTGACGGGATGGTTACGGCCTGGCTTGCGCTGTCACCGGCAACGCGCGCTTCGGGGTGCATGGATTTCGTGCGCGGCAGTCACAAGAACCCGATCCTGCCGCATGAGGACAGTTTTGACGCCAACAATCTTCTCAGCCGGGGTCAGGAGGTTGCGGTCGACATTGCCGAAGCCGACAAGGTTCCGATCGAACTTGCGCCCGGGCAGATAAGCCTGCACCACGGGCTGACGATCCACGGATCGGGGCCGAACACCTCCAATGACAGGCGGATCGGCTGTGTGATCCGGTACATTCGCCCGGACATGGAACAGAAGGTGGGGGCGAAGGATTACGTGATGCACGCGCGCGGCGAAGACCGGTTCCGGCATTTTGTTCATGCGCCGAAACCAGACGCAAACTTTTCACCCGAAAGCCTTGCGATCTATGATGAAATCCGCGCCGAGCAATCCCGGACGATGATGAAGGGCGCGACAAAGAAAAACGAGATGTATTCATGATGGACCAGGTCAAATTCACCGCCATGAAGGACGGCGACAAGGAAGATTACGACTTTCTGACCGCCCATGAGACCGAATACGCGGCCGGTACGGCGGATCGGTTGTTGAAGGCGCTGGTGTCGCTGGACGAAAGCATCGCAGGCTATCAGGTGACGCGGCTGGAACACTCGTTGCAGTCGGCCACGCGGGCCTGGCGGGACGGGGCGGATGTGGACTGGGTGGTGTCGGCGGTTCTGCATGACATCGGCGACATCTTCGCACCCCACAACCACGACGAATACGCCGCCTCGATCCTGCGTCCCTTCGTGCGCGAGCAATGCGCCTGGGTGGTGGAAAAGCACGGGGATTTTCAACTTTTGTATTTCGGCGAGCATGTGGGTGCGGACCCGATGAAGCGGAAAGCCTACGAGGGCCATCCCTATTACGACGACTGCGCCGCGTTCTGCGAGACATGGGATCAGTCCAGTTTCGACCCCGCCTATGACACGCTGCCACTGGAGTTCTTTGCGCCGATGGTGCGCGAGGTTTTTGCCCGCAAACCTTATGATCCGTCGGTGGTTCGCACAGGCGCGCGTGAACCGCTGGTGGGCACGCCGCGACCATAGGGGCGAAATGCTTTAGATCACGCCGTCCTGTTTCAGGGTCTTTAGGTCCGCTTCGCTGACGCCAAGGCTGGTCCAGATCTCGGCATTGTGTTCACCAAGACGCGGGGGCGGGGTGTCCACGCCCGGGGCCTTGGCATCAAGCTTGATGCCCGTGGTGGCCAGTTGCACGTCGCGGTCGACGCCCGGCACATCGGCAAAGGTCGTGAGGAACCCACGGTCCCGGACCTGGGGCGTCTCAAGGATAGCGGGCACGCTCAGAACCGCGCCGGCGGGCACGCCGATGGCGGTCAACTCGGTTTCCCAGTCACGGGCGGGGCGGTGTTTTAGCACCGCTTCCAGGTCGCGTTTCAGGGCCAGCCGGTTTCGCTTGCGGTCTTCGCGGGTTTTGTAGTCGGGGTGATCGCACAGGTGGCCAAGATTCAGGTGGTTGGCCAGAAGAACCCATTGTTCGTTCTTGTTGGCGGCGATGTTGATGGGCGTGTCTGCGGTGTCGAAGGTGCCCGAGGGGGCGGAGGTTACGTTCTCGTTGCCATTGGCAGAAGGTTCCACGCCCGCGACCAGATAGTTCGACACGACCCAGCCCATGGTGGCAAGCGTCGATTCCAGCATTGAGATGTCGATAAACGTGCCCCTTGGATTTGCGTTCAGGGCGGCGGCGATGGCAAAGGCCGCGGTCAGGCCGCCAACGGTGTCGGCGACGGGATAGCCTGCGCGCAATGGTGCAGTATCTTTGTCGCCGGTGATCGACATGGCGCCCGAGGCGCCTTGGATGATCTGGTCATAGGCGGGGCGGTGAACCCAGGGGCCGTCCTGTCCGAAGCCGGAAATGGCGCAATAGATCAGGCGCGGATGGGCGTCGCGCAGGCTTTCATGGTCCAGGCCAAGGCGGGCCATGACGCCAGGGCGGAAGTTTTCGACCAGGACGTCGGCGGTGTCGACAAGCCGCAGGAACAGGGCTTTGCCCTTCGGGTGCTTTAGATTGAGCGTGACGGATTTCTTTCCGGCGTTCTGGGCCAGGAACGAGACCCCCATGTGCCTTTCGCTAAGATCCGGGTCGGCCCCAAGCTGACGGGCCAGATCGCCGCGCCCGACTGCTTCGACCTTGATGACTTCGGCGCCGAGATGGGCCAGGTGATGGCAGCAAAAGGGGCCTGCCAGTACGTTGGTCAAATCCAGAACGCGGATCCCGTGAAGCGGTTTTGGCATGGTGCGTGGCTCCCTTTGAGGCCGGAGCCTATGGGCGGCGATGCGCTCTGCAAAGGCCAATATTTACCAACCCGGCCATGGTGGGATGCCGGGCCACTGGGTCAGGCGTCGGGAAGGGTGAACGGAAAACGGGCAGGGTAACTCGCCGGGTTTATGGCACCGGGTTGAGTGCGTTTGCCGGGGTCGCACAGGTCCTTGGGCGGTTCGGGCAGGGCGGGTTGCAGCCGGTTCGGGGCAACGAGGATCGTGTCGCCCTTCAGGGGCTGACCCCGTGCGACCGCTTCGGGCCAGAGGTCGGCGTATTTCCGGCCAAGGCAGAATGCGCGCACCGGTCCATTGGGCAGACCATGCCAGAACCAGGCGCGGACCGGGCATTCACGGTCGCGGATTTCCGAATAAAAGACCCGGGTTGCCGTCGAAATTTCACTGAAAAGCGGCAGAAGTCGCGGGTCATCGAAGGCTTTCGGTCGCAATTCAAACCGCAGGGTCCCGACGAGAAGCTCCTTGCGAATGAAGTGTTTCGGGTGCCACTTCGCCAATTCGGCCTTGCAGGACAGGCTGAGGAAAATATGCGCGAAGGGCGTTTTGGCTTTCAGGAATTGATCGGGATCTTCGGCGAAGGCCGCCAGAAGGGGGCCGGTGTCGCCGTTTTCGACACGGCCCTGCAAGGGTTCGTATTGCCCGAACCGGGTCGGCATGGCCTGGGGCAGCACCTTGGCGATGATCTGAAGCACCTGGGCAAGCCCGTTTCGATGAAAGCCCTCAACGTCTTCGAAAAAAAAGGACATTTCGCCAAGTTTGATGTCTGCCGTGGGCTGTGCCTCGGGCAGCGGGCCAGAGGTCTTGGCCCCTTGAAATCGCCCGGATTGTTCGTCGATGAGAACGCCGTTGGTGCGCGATATCGTGTCTGTCAGCCAGTCTTCGAACGCTGCGAGGGCGTCGGTTGTCGGTGCGCCTTCGATATGCAGGCGGTGCAGCCAACGGCGGCGCTTGCCAAGGATGACGTGATAGCCATCCGGGATGTCGTCGTCTTCGCAGCGTGCGGGCGGTGCGGCATTGAACAACCCGCCATCCCTGGCAGCGGGCGGATCAAGCGGTGTGGCCTTGGAAAGATAGAGATCGAGATCGTAGCTCACGTTTCAAACACCTCGGCAAACGTTCTTTTCAGCGCCACATCCACGTCCGTCATGGTCACCGGCAGGCCAAGATCGACCAGCGAGGTCACACCGTGGCCAGTGATCCCGCAGGGGACAATGCCGTCGAAATGCGAAAGGTCGGGGTCGACGTTGATTGAGATGCCGTGGAACGAGACCCATTTGCGCAGACGGATGCCAAGGGCGGCGATCTTGTCTTCGCGAGCCGAGCCATCCGGCAGGGGCGGTTTTTCGGGGCGGGCCACCCAGACACCGACCCGGCCCTCGCGGCGTTCGCCGGTCACGTTGAACTCGGCCAGGGTGCGGATGATCCATTCTTCCAACTGGCGCACGAACAGGCGCACATCATGGCCACGCGCCGCCACGTCCAGCATGACGTAGCCGACGCGCTGACCCGGTCCGTGATAGGTGTACTGGCCGCCGCGTTTCGTTGCGTGAACCGGAAAGCGATGGGGGTCCTTCAGATCGGCCGCATTTGCCGAGGTTCCGGCGGTGTACAGGGGCGGGTGTTCGACCAGCCAGATCGCCTCGTCCGCGCTGCCTGCGCGGATCGCGGCGGCGCGGGTTTCCATGAAGGCAACCGCGTCGTCGTAATCCTGCAAGGCGTCAGAGGTGATCCATTCGACCATAGGCCAGACTTTCGGTGTTTGCCCGGCGACTTGGGCGCGCGACAGGCGGCAATGTCAAGTGTTTGCGCGGGGCAGGCGAGGCGGAAATACCGTGAAATCCTGAGGTTTTCCGTGAAAAAGCGGCAAATATCCTAAGACAAGGCGCCGCAGCCGTGTTAGCCTTTGGCCATATTTCCGCGAGTCCATTAAAGGGGGGATCCCATGAAATTCACATTCATCACCGCGCTTGTTCTGGCGCTTGGCCTGACGGTTTCGGCACCTGGAAAGGTTGCCGCCGACGCCGGCGACGCGCTGGTTGGCGGCATCATCGGCGGCGTCATCGGTGGCGCCATTGTCAACGAGAACAACAAACGGCGCACGACGACCAAGCGGGTCTATCGCCAAAAGGTCTATTCGCCGGAACGGGCCCAGAATCGCGAGGTGCAGACCTCGCTGAACTATTTCGGCTTCCCGGCAGGCACGCCCGACGGCGTTCTTGGGCGGCGGTCGCGCTCGGCCATTTCGCAGTATCAGGCGCATCTGAACTATCCGATCACCGGGTATCTGACCCCCTATGAGCGGGATTTCCTGATCGGCTCTTATCACCGGGCTATCTCCGGCGGGGCCGTGACCAACCAGCAGATCGCGACCGTTGGAACCCGGGGGCTGTTGCTGCAATACCGGGATCAGGCCGCAGGTGTGACCACGGCTGTGACGCCCGCTCCGGCGGCACCCGAGGCAGTTCAGCCGGTGACCGAGGCTGCAGCGACTTCCGAGCCTGCCGACACCGGCACCGCGCTGCCGAACTTCCTTGGTGGCGGCGACGGTCTGTCGCTGGCCTCCCATTGCAACACCGTGTCGCTTCTGACCAATACCAACGGCGGGTTCACCACGGTCAGCAACATGGCCGATCCCAATGTGGTGCTGAACGAACAGTTCTGCCTTGCGCGCACCTATGCGATCGCCAATGGCGAGGAAATGGCCGCCGCAGTGCAGGGTGTCGGCACGAACGAGATCGCGGCCCAGTGCCAGGCTTTTGGCCCGGTCATGAAAGATCATGTGGCCGCCTTGTCGCTGAAGCCCCGCGATGCCGTTCTGCAAGGCGTGTCGGGGTTTGTGCTGACCTCGGGCATGGCACCCCAGCAGCTTGCGGCGACCTCGAAGATCTGCCTGAGCGTCGGGTATCGCACCGATGACATGGACGTCGCCATCGGCTCGGCCCTGTTGCTGACCGCCCTGGGCGAGCAGGTCTATGGCGAGTTGATGGGTCACCACCTGAGCCAGGGCTTCGGTGCCACCCGTCGCGGCGACCTTGCGTTTGACTGGTACAATTCGGCGCTGACCGCACTTGAATCCGGCCAGCCCGCGGTCTTTGCCCCGGGCCAGCCCGAGCGTGTGGTGCTGTTACGCTCGGCAGTTTCGCCGACGGGTGGACAGGCGGGCACCATGACGGCGCCGGTTCAGCCGGCCTCGGCCCTGCCGAACTTCACGGTCAAGCAATAGCTGATCCAAGGCGCGGCCCCATCCGGGCCGTGCCGCTCCCGGCGCGATTGCGCCATGGCAAGATTTTTTGACCCGCCCCCTTCACAAGCCCAAGCCAGAGCGCTAAGAGACGCGTCACCCAAAGCCGGGACAGTGCGGTCGTGGCGGAATTGGTAGACGCGCAGCGTTGAGGTCGCTGTGGGGTAACACCCGTGGAAGTTCGAGTCTTCTCGACCGCACCAAGACCACCCCATCCTGAGCGGCCAAATCGGGCTGTCTGTTCGGACAGTTTGATCATTAATCGTCACAATATTGACCGAAATCCAACGAATTGAACGTGGATGGAGGACTGGGTCGCAATAAAATGGATGGATTCCATGCAAGAACTTGCAATTGGTGGTGTCAGAACGCACGCCTCGTCCAACCGGTCTAAAAGACTGCGGATGAGCGAGTCTCACTCAGGGTTGAGCGTTACCGAGTTTTCGAAAAAGCAGAATGACAGCGCCTATTACATGGAAATGGCGTTCAAGCTGGTTGGAGTCCTTTTGATCCCGGCGGGCGGTATCGTGATGTTCCTACCCCAGATCGTGGCCGGGCACGCTTCGTCCGTGACGCAGGTTGCCATGCTGGCGGCTTTCGTGTTTTGCGGCGTCGCCCTGCATCGCTGGGCCGACAAGGGTTTTCGCCGCCGCATTCACATCAATCCGACGCGCCGCGAGTTGTGTATCGGGACGCTGAATGCCGATAACCGATTTTGCCGGCGGTCGTCCTATGGGGCCGATCTGATCGAGAGTTTCTTCATTGTGCGTTCGAAGGACCCAAAGACCCCTGCCAAGCTGACCATGCGGCTGAAGGCCGGGGCGCGGTCGATTTGCCTGTTCGAAGGCAGTGAAGCGGCATTGGTGCCGGTGCTTGAGCGCATCTCGAAGGTGATGCAGCCGCCACAGCAGCGCAACCGGCGGGTCCGCACCCAGGCCAATGGCGGATTTATCCGCGTGTCGTTCGGCTAGGCACCACGCGCAAACGTCGCGCTTACGCGTTTTTGCACAATCCGCGCGAGGTCCTCGGCCAGGGCAATGCCGGTGGCCCGTTCGCGCAACAGGGCCGTCACCGGGCGGCGGTCCGACAACCCCTTGATCCTTCGGAAGGCCAGGTCGTTCGGCAGGATGTGGGCGACCGTTTCGGGCAGGATGGTGACCCAGGTGCCGGTGCGCACCATGGCAATCAGCGACAGGGTGTTGGGCACGCTGATGTGGGCTTCGGCTATCACCCGGCGGACGGCGGGGGTTTCAATCATATCGCAAAGGTTGTTGCTGATGAACCCGGCGGCGGACACATCGTCGATCGTCACCGTTTTCTTTCGGACCGCGATCGGATGTGCGGGCGCGGTGATCAGTCCGAAGCGGTCCTCGAACAAGGGGATGCTGCGCACCCCGTTCAGCGTGTGTTTGCCGGACACAATGCCAAGGTCGGCCTGACCCTGCAAAAGCGCGCGGATGATCTGTTCGGTGTCGGCATCGCGCAGTTCGACCTTCAGGCCGGGATGCCGGTCGGTCAGGGTCTGGATGGCCGAGGGAAAGACCAGCCCCGCAACCGAGGGCACCGAGGCGATGCGGATCAAGCCATGCGGTGAACGCGCCGAGGTTTCGATCGCGCCGACCGTGGTGTCGAACTGGCGGATCTGTTCCTGGGACAGCGCAAAGATTTCGGTGCCAAGGGGGGTCAGCCGGTTCTTGCGCTCGCTTTCGAACAGGCGTTGACCCAGGTGGTCTTCCAACTGCTTCAGCGTCATCGACACCGCCGAGGGCGTGCGCCCCAGGCGCATGGCCGCTTCGGCAAGGTTGCCGGTTTGTGCCACAGTGCTGAAGGTGCGGAGCATTTCGATCTTTATAGCCATTTCAATTTCTTTGAAATTAAGTTCAGTAGTTTGAGTTTGACTGATATTGCCCGTGGCGTCCACCTTAGGGTGAATTTCGATCAGGGCAGGACCATGACAGATATCAAACAGAACTTGATCGCCGGCGACTGGGTTGCGGGCGAAGGCGAAGTCGAAAACCGCAATCCTTCGGATCTGGGCGACCTTGTCGGGGTTTTCGCACAAGCCAGTGCGGATCAGTTGGACGCAACGCTGGAGCAGGCCCGGCGCGCGCAGGCGGAATGGGCCGGTGTGGGCATGGAGGCCAAGCAGGCCGTGCTGATGGCCATTGGCAACGAGTTGATGGCGCGCGCCGAGGAATTGGGCCGGTTGCTTAGCCGCGAAGAAGGCAAGCCCCTGGCTGAAGGCAAGGGCGAGGTTTACCGCGCGGGTCAGTTTTTCACCTATTATGCCGCCGAATGTCTGCGCCAGATCGGGGAAAACGCGGATTCGGTGCGCCCCGGTGTCGAGGTTGACGTGCGGCGCGAGCCCGTGGGCGTGGTCGCCGTGATCAGCCCATGGAACTTCCCCACGGCCACCGCATCCTGGAAAATCGCGCCGGCCCTTTGTTATGGCAATGCCGTGGTCTGGAAACCGGCCAATGCAACCCCGGCCTCGGCCGTTGCCCTGGCCGAGATCATCCAGCGTCAGGACATCCCCAGGGGCCTATTTTCGCTGGTCATGGGGTCGGGCCGTTCGGTGGGCCAGAAGTTGGTCGAAAGCCCGATGGTCAATGCGATTTCCTTCACCGGTTCGGTGCCCGTGGGCAAGGGGATCGCGGCGGCGGCGATCCAGAACCTGACCAAGGTGCAGATGGAGATGGGATCGAAGAACGCGCTGGCTGTGATGGACGATGGCGATCTGGATCTGGCCGTCGGCGTGGCCTTGGGCGGGGCCTTCGGCGGCACGGGCCAGAAATGCACCGCGTCGTCGCGGCTGATCGTGCATGAGGGCATACATGACGCCTTTGTCGAAAAGCTGGTGGCGGGGGCCAAGGCCATGAAGGTGGGTCATGCATTGGAGGACGGCACACAGATGGGGCCGGTCGTCAGCGAGCAACAGTTGAACGAGAACCTGGCCTATGTCGAGCTTGGCACATCCGAGGGCGCGGAACTGGCCTGTGGCGGTCAACGGCTCGATATGCCGCACCAGGGCTTTTACATGTCCCCGGGTGTTTTTGTCGGCACCACCAACGACATGCGGATCAACCGCGAAGAGATGTTCGCGCCCCTGACCGCCGTCATCAAGGTGGGCAGTTATGACGAAGCCCTGGCGACCGTCAACGACACCAACTTCGGTCTGACCTCGGGCATCGTCACGCGCGATCTGGCGCGGGCGACCCACTTTCGCCGGAACGCCAGAACGGGGGTGGTCACGGTCAACCTGCCGACGGCGGGAACCGATTATCACGTGCCCTTTGGGGGGCGTGGCGACAGTTCTTACGGCCCGCGCGAGCAGGGCAAGGCGGCGGCCGAGTTCTATACCACGGTCAAGACGGCTTATATCAGCGCGGGCACCCCGTCATGAGGATCGACTGCCTGCAATATGCCAATTGGTCGGAAAAGATTTTCCGCCAGATGCGCGAAGGCAAGGTGGACGCGGTGCAGGTGACGATCTCGTACCACGAGATGTTCCGCGAGACGGTGCAGAACTTCGAACAATGGAACCGCTGGTTCGAGCAGTTCCCGGATCTGATCATGAAGGGTGAGTGGGCCAGCGACATCGACCGCGCACGCGAAACCGGGCGGACGGCGATCTTTTTCGGGTTTCAGAACCCCAGTCCCATGGAGGACGACATCGGGCTGGTGGAAATTCTGCACACGCTGGGCGCCCGGTTCATGCAGTTGACCTATAACAACCAGTCCCTGCTGGCGACGGGGTGTTACGAGGCCGAGGACCCCGGCATCACGCGCATGGGACGTCAGGTCATCAAGGAAATGAACCGTGTCGGTCTGGTCATCGACATGAGCCATTCCGCGGATCGCTCGACCATCGAGGCGGCTGATTTGTCCGAGCGCCCGATTGCGATCACCCATGCCAATCCGCATGCGTGGTCTCCGGCCCTTCGCAACAAGAAGGACGATGTGATCCGTGCGGTCACCGAAAACGGTGGGATGCTGGGCTTTTCGATCTATCCTCATCATCTGAAGGATAAATCGGACTGCACGTTGGAAAGCTTTTGCGGGATGATCGGGGATACGGGCGAGAAATATGGGTTTGAGCAATTGGGCATCGGAACCGACCTTTGCCAGGACCAGCCCGACAGCGTGGTCGAGTGGATGCGGGTCGGTCGCTGGTCCAAGGAGATCGACTATGGCGAAGGATCGGCGGCGGCGCCGGGGTTTCCGCCGATGCCGGACTGGTTCAGGGACAACCGCGATTTCGGCAACATCGAAGCCGGTTTGAAGGCGGTCGGCATGAACGACGACGAGGTTCAGGGGATCATGGGCGGCAACTGGTACAGGTTCTTTGACGAAAACTTCGGGCCCCGGTCATGAAGGCCGACACCAGGATCGCCCGACGCGCGCCGGACCAGGTGATGCGCCTTGGCCGTCTTGGGTCCCTGCACCAGTGCCGATTGAGTTTCATGCGCCAGTTGACCCGGCGCATGGCACGCGAAGGGTGGCGGATCTCGCGCCCGGTTTTCGACATAGATGCCAAAGGGGTGGGGCGCGCGGTTTACACCGCCAGGGGGCCTGAGCGGGCCTATTCCCTGATCGCTTTTGCCCATGATTTGCCGCCCGAGATGCGATCAGACCGGGTGATTGCCGAAGCCTGGGATGCGACGTTCACGCTGTTTGACGGGGTGCCGAGTGCCGCCGATATCGACCGGCTGGAACAAAATGTGCCGCTGCAGGAAGCCGGGCGGATCAGCGAAAGCGAGTTGTCCCTTAGCCGCGCCAACCGGTCGGTTCGGCTTTGGGCGCATGTGGTGGAGGCTTTGGCCGAGGGCCGGCAACCCGACCTCGAACAGATCGACAGCGTGGGGTATCTGATGCGCACGACGGCGGTCTATGGCTCGGGCAAGTTCGGGGCCGCCGACCGCGAGGTGATCGCGGCGCGCGACGAGATGCAGGCACCGTTTCAGGCCGAGATGCTGTCGGTTTATCTGACCCGGGTCTTCGTGCGCGATCTCATGCAGCACATGGCCCGCGCCAAAGGGGGCGACAGTGCCGTCGATCTTGACCCGGCCATTGCGCGCCGTTTGGGGATCGGGAACTCAACCGGCCTTGGCATGGCACCCTTCATCGTCAACCACCCGGTTCTGTTCAACAACTGGATCATCGTGCGCGAAGAGGCGATTGCCCGCGTCCGCTCGGTTGAAACGGCGTCCAAGGCGGAGGTTGCCGTCTTTCGCGATCTAGTGGCGCGAAGTGCCTTGTCGGTCGCGCAGTGGCGGTCCGCGCATCCGATCCAGATCGAGAAACTGAAAGACCTCAGCCGGGACATGTCCGCCCTGCGCGCCCATGTCGAAGACGCCGATCTGGAAGGGGAATACCCCTGGGACCGGCTGGTGATCTGGGCGGAAGAGGCGTTGAGCCAGGAGGGTCAGGAACTGGTGGCGTCGCTGATCCTGGAACCTTACGACGATCTGGTCGACGGGTTGGCAAGCTGCATGGCCGATGGCAATGGGCAGGCCTTTCGGATCGACGGCGCCATGTCGCTGGACGAAGTCACCGCCTTGTTGCACGCCGCCTTTGGGTGGGCGTTGGAAGTTGACTGGGACGCCCGCGAGGAAAACGCCCGCGCCTGGTACGTCTCGGAAGAAAAGCTGGAACCGCGCCTTGCGGAACGGTTCGAGGAAGAGGTGGCCGACTATGAACAACCCCTGGCACCGGGGCGCGATGCGGCGCGCGCCTTTGCCGATCTGAAACTCTGGTCGGGCGAGGGGCCGATTGCCGCGTTTTTGCTGGAACACCCCGAACACCGCCACATCATTCGCCGGATCCAGATGCACCAAGCCGCGCCCTATGGCGAGATTCGCGACAACACCATCGGGGCCGAACTTTTGCCGATTGATATGCTGAGGGCGAAGCTTTCGTTTTTCGGGGCCACGCATTTTGACCCAAGATCGGACCGTTGGGTCCGGATCTGCATGTACGCGGGTGCGCCGTACCCCGAGGAATTGTCAGACGACACGGCGGATCTCTGGGTTTACCCCGAGGCGGTGTCATGAGCCTGTCTTTGAACGAGGTTGAAGGCCTGGCCAAGAAAGCGGCCCGAGGCACCGGCTATCCCTGGGGGTTGGCCGAAGAAGCCGCCAAGGCGTCGCGCTGGCTTGCCGCGCGCGGTGTGGACGGCTGTGCGGCCTTGGCGACCCTTCTGAACATGGCCGATGGCCAGGACCTGGCAGCCTGGCGCCCGGTGCCGGGCGACGTCTGGGCGCCGCCGGGTGGGCATCTGTGCCCGGTGACGGCGGGGGCCTCGTTGGCCGACGGTCTGGTCGATTTGCGCGAGAAGGCCGTGACCATGGCAGGCGTCGTTTCACCGGTTTTGCTTTTGCCCTTCGCCGCTCAGGTTGCCGCGAGCCATAACGCGTTGGTTAAGGTCCGCTGGCACAATGGCAGTGCCGTCACGGACGGAGACATCCTGTCCCTTGAAGGCAGCGTACCTGAGGTGGCGGAACAGGTGACGTTAGCCGTGGGAGGCGAAATCACCGTACCGCGTGCCCCTTGTTCGCGCCTGACGCCGCCTGACGAAACAAAAGCCTGCCTGGAGCGTTTTGCCCACAGGACCTATGCACCGGCCACCGAGGAATCACGGCTGAAAGGGGCGGGTGCGGGCCTTTCTGACAACGACTGACCGACCTGGAACGGGGACAACCATGATCGAAACCAAGACACTGAGTTTGAACGACATCGAAGACCTGGCGTTCCGCGCTTTGGTTGCCGCTGGCACCACCGAAGCCAATGCCCGCCCCCTGGCTGTGGCGACCGCCGCGACCGAAGCCGACGGGGTGGCAAGCCATGGTCTGGCCTATATCCCGATCTATTGCGAACACGTCGATTGCGGCAAGGTGGATGGCGCCGCCGTGCCGGTTCTGGACACGCCGCGCCCCGGGGTTCTGACGGTCGATGCCGCGACGGGATTTGCCCATTCGGCGATTGATCTGGGGTTTCAGCACCTGATCCCCTTGGCCCGCGAACAGGGTGTTGCAGCACTTGCGATCCGCAATTCCTATAACTGCGGGGTTCTGGGGTATCACACGGGCCGCTTGGCGCGTGCCGGTCTGATGGGGCTTGGGTTCACCAATGCGCCGGCCTCGATTGCCCCTTCGGGGGGCGCGAAACCGGTGGTGGGCACGAACCCGTTTTCCATTGCGGCACCCAGTCCCGATGGCGAACCCTTGGTCCACATCGACCAGAGCGCCAGCACCATCGCCAAGAGCGAGGTCATGAAACACGCCCGCGAGGGCAAACCGATTCCGGTCGGCTGGGCGCTGGACCCCGAGGGCAACCCCACAACAGACCCCGAGATCGGGTTGACGGGGTCAATGGCGCCGTCGGGTGGTTACAAGGGCGTCGGCGTTGCACTGCTGGTCGAAATGCTGGCCGCTGCGATGTCGGGGGCAACGCTCGGCATCCATGCTTCGCCTTTCTCTGGCACCAAGGGCGGGCCGCCCAGAACCGGGCAGTTCTTCCTTGCCATTGATCCCGAAGCAACGTCGGATGGCGGGTATGGCGCGCGCATGGCCGATCTGGTGGCTGCCGTTTCCGATCAGCCGGGCGCGCATCTGCCGGGCGACGGGCGGCGAGCTGCTCGCAATCGCGCCAGTACCGAAGGCGTCGCCGTCTCAAAAGCCACGCTGGCCCGGATCGAGGGGCTTTTTTCCGACTGACCGGATGGGACGCGGTTAAGAGTCCGGCACCACTGGGGAGCTGGTTTGCGGGTCAAGCGCACCGCATCCCCCAGTTTCGTTCCCTGGTCATCACGTCCCACCATGGATATTTTTACCAAGAAGAACGGCCCATTTGAGTGGAGTTTGAGCGCCTTCTTGGAAATGATCCCGTCACCCGGCACTCCGTTTGGCCCGGTGATACGTCAAAGCCAGGGCCGCCATCTGCTGCACCTCCGCCTCGGGCAGGGGGGCGTCCTGTGCCAGATGCACCGCGCGATTGCCTTCAAAGACGAACCCCTCGGAAAACCGGGCGCGGTAGGTGTCGATCAGGGTCGTCTGGCAATGCACGAACAACGTCACCCGCGCGTTCGGCCCGTCCGACCAGCCGAGGCGCAGCGTGGTGCCGATGCGCGCACGCTGCGGCAAATAGGCCGGTTCCCCCCATTTCAGCGTTTCTTCCAGGGGGCCAATCGCTTCGGCCTCGGCGGCCGCGAAGATCAACCCGCGGATCGCCAGAAGCCTTTCCCTGATCGCGTCTGGGGCAGCGTCGAAGACGCGGGCCACATTCGGTGTTGGTGCGCTCACGGCAGAACCACGATGTTGCCGGTGTGGGTCTTTTCGATGAAGGCCGTTTGGGCGGTGTGCAGGTCTTTCAGGGGATATGTGGCTGCAAGGGCAGGGCTGAGGTCGCCGCTTTCGATCAGGCCGATCAGTTCGGGCATCACGGACAGGTCGATCACGGTCGATCCGGTGAATGTCAGGTCGTTCAGGTAGAATGTGCGCAGATCGAAATCGACGATTGGCCCTGCGATTGCGCCTGAACAGGTATAGCGGCCGCCGCGTTCCAGGATGTCGATCAGGTTAGGCCAATAGGGGCCGCCGACCACATCGGCGACAACGGTGATACGCTCATCGCCCAGGGCGGCGCGCAGGTCGTCCGGCGCGCGTGGCAGGATGCGGTCCGGGCCAAGGCGCGCGACATCCTCGTGTTTGGGTTCCGATGCCATTGCAATGACGCGCGCGCCCCTGATCCTGGCAAGCTGCACGAGCGCTCCGCCGACCCCGCCCGACGCGCCGGGAACCAAAACCGAATCGTGCGCGCCGACCCCGGCCCGCGTCAGCATGCCAAGGGCGGTGGAATAGGAACAGGAAAAGGTCGCAAGTTCGGCGTCCGTAAAATCTGATCGGACGGTCAGCGCGTTCCGCTCGGGCAAGGTGGTGTACTGGGCAAAGCCGCCATCACGCTCGGACCCGAAGTATCCGGTCTTGTTCTTGTCGTTCGGATCCTGCGCATCGCGCAGCCAGTTGTCGGTAATCACCCGTTCGCCGATGCGGCCCGGATCGACGCCTTTCCCGACCGCCACGATACGGCCGCAGGCATCGGCACCCTGGATGCGCGGAAAGGCGATCGGCGCGCCGCCCCAACTTGGGTCGTCCTGACCCTCGACCGTGTCGAATGCGTCGCCGGTGGTGCGATCCGTCACTGCCTTTGAATACCAGCCCGAGCGCGTGTTCACGTCGGTGTTGTTCAACCCGCAGGCGCCCACTTTGACAAGCACCTCTCCGGTGCCTGGTTCGGGGCGCGGCCAATCGGTATGAAAGACCATTTGATCAAGGCCACCGTGGCCCATTGTGACCATGGCGTTCATGTTGTCGGGAAGGGTCAATTGTGCGTCACTTTTTCGAGTTGAAACCTGGCGGGGGCTTTTGCCCTCAGGGCGGTACTCTTGCGGATCTATAACAGCGTGTCCACCAGCCGCATGAGGTCCTGCATGTTGGCGTTGTGATCGCGCGGCGCCGGCACCGGTTGAAAGGTTTGCCGGGTATAGGGGTTTGTTTTGTTGAAGCTTTTGAACAGGGCATCAAGTTCGGGTTCCAACGCAGCGATTACGGCAATGCGGTCGGCATCGGCGACCACAAAGGGCGGGCAATCGGCGAAAAGCTGGCCTGCGCGCTGAAGAAGGGCGCGTTGATGCGCGGGCGACATGCCGATCACCTTGGCGTGGCGCATCAGGTCCGCGACCACGCCGGGAACGCTGGCATTCAGCCGTGCCGGTGGCCCGGGCGGCATGTGACCCTGACCAAGCAGCGCCCGCAACCGGGCCAGCGGAGGACCGTTTTCATAGACCTCAAGGCAGATCGCGCTCTTGCCGAACACCTCGGCCCAGGTGGTGACATGGGTGGGAAAGTCGAACTCGGGCGTCAGCGAATAGGGGTCTTTGAGGAACCGGCGGATCGGGGCATGAAATCCGTTTCCCGGCTGTTTGATCTTTTGATTATAGCACGAGATCAGGAAGTTGTCGGGGCGACGCAGGAAAGTCACGACACGCGTATTCACGCCAAGCCGGTCTTTCAGGCGCGACAATGCCTCGGGCGGGCAGGCGAAAAATTCTTCGCTGGACAACAGCACGCGGTCGCCCCGGAACCGGTCCAGGGCATAAAGAAGCTCGTCGGTTTCGGTGTCGATGTCGGGTTTGTCGGCGCCGGGGATCGCGCGGTTCTTCAGTGCGAAGGCCAGGCGATGCTGGGCGGGGTGGTGCCAATTGGTCTTTGGGTAAAGCAGCCCCTCTTTGCGAAGTGCGGGGGCCGCGCGGGCAAACGCGGTCTGAATCGCGGTGGTGCCGGTCTTGTGCGGCCCGATGTGGATCGTGAGTTCCATCTTCGCCCATGAGGAATTACCCTTTCGTTGCTTGTGAGCAAAGGCGTTAACATTTCGATAATGCACGACACCGACCTTGAGACCCGCACCGGCCTGCCCGAGGCATTGCGCGTTCTGTTGCAGGATTACCCGCGCGAGGCCTGGGAGGCCGATCCGGCGTTTTCCGCCCTGATCCGGTTCTGGCTTGACCGGCATCTGATGTTTCGCAAGTTGCTGACAACGCTGAAGCGCGAAGCGGAAAGCGCATTGGATGGCGCGATCGAAGACCGGGTTCACGGCGCGCATCTGTCGCGCTATGGGCGCATGCTTTTGCAGGAGCTGCACGGCCATCACACCATCGAGGACCAGCACTATTTTCCGCAGATCAAGGTGCTGGATGACCGCGTGGGGCAGGGGTTCGACATTCTGGACGCCGATCACCACGCCATCGACGGCCATCTTCAGGGGTTTGCCGACGAGGCCAACGGCGTTCTTGGGGCCATCGGTGCCGGCGATGCCCACAGGGACGCCGTGGCGCGGTTTCGCGTTGGCGTGATCCGGCTGGAGGGGTTTCTTGACCGGCATCTGTCGGACGAGGAGGATCTGGTGGTGCCGATCCTGCTGAAATATGCGCCCTCGGGCCTGATCTGAGGGAACGGATTCGGTCAGGGCAGGTCCGCGCCCGTCAAGATCAAAGCGCTTTTTTCAATTTCGGGACCTGCGCACGCGGACGTCATGGGTCGTCCATTTCTTTATGTGACTAATCGTTGGCTTGCGGGTGCAGATAGTGTGCCGCTTTTTAAGTGTGGTGCAAACCGTTGAGCGAAACGAAGTCAATGCAAGAATGCCCCCTGCGGATCCATGTCGAATACTCCCGCAATTGCCGAAATAAGTCGCTGAGTGTTTCGTTGCTTGACCGCGCTATGGCCCTGTTGAGCGAACTTCAGGCGGCCGAAGACTGGCCGACGTCACACCCGGCAGGGCAGGAGCAGGACTGATGCCTGCCCCCGACCCGCGCGAGGACATTGTTGAACACCTGCCAGCCCTATGGGCCTTTGCGGTGTCGCTTACGCGCAATGCGACCCTGGCCGATGACATGGTACAGGACACGGCCGAAAAGGCCTGGGCGAATTTCGATCAGTTCAAGCCCGACACGAAACTGCGGGCCTGGCTGTTCACCATCCTGCGCAATCATTTTTATTCCCACATCCGCAAGGCGGGGCGCGAGGTGGAAGACATCGACGGCGCCCATGCCGCGCGTCTGGTGACGAAACCGGCTCATGACGGGTGGCTTCGCCTGAACGAGGTGATGGCGGCCACCGACAAGCTGTCGGCCGAACAGCGCGAGGCACTGTTGCTGGTCGGTGCCTTGGGGTTCACCTATGAAGAGGCGGCCCGGATCTGCGGCATCACGCTTGGGACGCTGAAAAGCCGGATGAACCGTGGCCGCACGGCGCTCTGTGACATGCTGGAGGTCGAAAATGGCGACGACATGGAATTGACGGATCCCGAAATCGCCGCCGTTCTGTCGTCGCACATCAATGGCGCTGCCTGATCCCCGTCAAATATCGACGATTTTTCCGGGGTTCATGATGTTGTCAGGGTCGATGGCCTGTTTGATCGCCGCCATGACTTCGGCGCCTGCGCCAACCTCTTTGACCAGGGACGACATCTTGCCCTGACCCACGCCATGTTCTCCGGTGATCGTGCCATCAAGCTCAAGCGCCAGGTCGCTTAGCCAGGAAATGAAGGTATCGCAGCGGGCACGGTCGTCGGCGTTGGAATTGTCCAGAAAAATAGTGTTGTGGAAATTGCCGTCGCCCACGTGACCGACGATGGGTGACAAAAGCCCAAGTTCGTCGGATTTCGCCTTTGAGCGGGTGACTGCTTCGGCGAGGTTCGAGATCGGCACACAAACGTCGGTCGCAATCGCATCCATTCCCGGGCGCGAGGCACAAAGCGCCCAATAGGCATCGTGCCGGGCCTGCCAGAGCCGGGTGCGGTCTTCGGGCCTGTCGGTCCACTCGAAACCGAAACCGCCGCTGTCCTCGGCGATTTCGCCAAAGGCCTGGGCCTGCTCGGCAACGCTGCCGGTTGAGCCGTGAAACTCAAGCAGCAGCAACGGGTTGGCGGGCAGATCAAGCTTGGAATAGGCGTTGATCGCCTCGACACAATAGGCGTCCAGAAGCTCGATCCGGGCGACAGGAATGCCCATCTGGATCGTCATGATGACCGCATTGCAGGCCGCTTCGATCGAAGGAAAGGCACAGCGCGCCGAGGACATCGCTTCGGGGATGCCGTGCAGCTTCAGCGTCAGTTCGGTGATGATCCCAAGGGTGCCTTCCGATCCGATCATCAACCGTGTCAGGTCATAGCCCGCACTTGATTTTCGCGCACGCCGACCGGTGCGAATGACCTCGCCCGAGGGCAACACGGCCTCAAGGCTGAGGACATTGTCGCGCATCGTACCATAGCGCACCGCATTCGTGCCCGACGCCCGGGTTGCCGCCATGCCGCCAAGGGACGCATCGGCGCCGGGGTCGATAGGAAAGAACAGGCCGGTGTCGCGCAGATGTTCGTTCAGCGCCATGCGCGTGATGCCGGGCTGGATCACCACGTCAAGATCCTCGGCATGAACCGCCAGTACCTTGTCCATGTGCGTCACGTCGACTGAAAGGCCACCCGCGGGCGCGTTGACATGGCCTTCAAGCGAAGTTCCGGTGCCAAAGGGGATCAAGGGCACCTTGTGCGCCGCCGCCACACGCACGATTTCGGCCACGTCTTCGGTCGAATCCGCGAAGATCACCGCGTCGGGGGGCTGGTTTTCGATCCAGGTTGTGGTGTGTCCGTGCTGCTGACGGATCGCGGCACCGGTGCTCAGGCGTTCGCCGAACCGCTGTTTCAGCACACCGATTGCGGTTTCGATGCCGCTTTCGTTCCGGGGCAGTGGGGGTGTGAGAAGCATAAGCGCAAAGATGCAGCCACATCCTGGCGCACGCAATCGAAATGTTGTCGAAAATCCTCAACAAAATTTCCCGCTTGGTCATTGTTTCGCCACTTTTCACCGGGAAAACTGTCTTTCGTGGCCCATCTGCCGGGCACGTCGACCCAGGGGGATACTGATGATGAGCATTCTGCCCGCCATCCCTGTGCTGTTGCTAGTTCTTGTGGCCATCTGGTTTATCTGGCCTGTCGTTGTTGACCCGGTCAGCCGATTGCTGGCGCGCCGCGGGTTAAGCAACGAATGCGACCGGGTGGCCGAACACCTGTTTGACGCCTGGAACGACCTGCCCACCGATCGCGGGTAACGCCCGGTCAATTCGACGCTTGTTGTTGCCGCGTGCCCTTGCAGCCCCTTTGCACCGCCACTAAGACTCTGGAAAGATCCTAAGCGTAAGAACGCGAGTGAAAAAGGCAGGCACGGCACAGATGAACGACCCCATAGAGACTTATATGAACCTTGTTCCCATGGTGGTTGAACAAACCAGCCGTGGCGAACGCGCTTATGACATCTTCTCGCGTCTTCTGAAGGAGCGGATCGTTTTCGTGAACGGGCCTGTCCATGACGGGATGAGCCAACTGATCGTGGCGCAGCTTTTGCACCTTGAGGCGGAAAACCCGTCGAAGGAAATCTCGATGTACATCAACAGCCCCGGCGGCGTGGTGACAGCGGGTCTGTCGATCTATGACACCATGCAATACATCAGCCCCAAGATCGCGACCTTGGTTGTCGGTCAGGCGGCCTCGATGGGGTCGCTTTTGCTTGCTGCGGGTGAAAAGGGGATGCGCCTTTCCCTGCCCAATTCCTCGATCATGGTTCACCAGCCCTCGGGCGGGTATCAGGGGCAGGCGACCGACATCATGATACATGCCCGCCACACCGAACGGCTGAAGCGGCAGTTGAACGAAATCTATGTGAAACACACCGGGCAAAGCCTGAAAAAGGTTGAAGAAGCGCTTGAGCGCGACAACTTCATGACACCGGAAGAAGCCAAGGACTGGGGTCTTATCGACGAAATCGTATCGACCCGTGCGAAACCTGAAAGCGACGATGAATAGCCGCGTTGGTCCAGCCATGAATTTGGCGTTGTACCCCCTGACGCTCTCGCCTAGGGTTCGAAGAATGATATTCCGGCCGACAGAGCAGGGCGGGAAAGCCAAAAAGGTTACGTGATGGCGAACAACTCTGGCGATAGTAAAAACACGCTTTATTGCTCGTTTTGCGGCAAAAGTCAGCACGAAGTCAGAAAGCTGATTGCGGGTCCGACCGTTTTCATCTGCGATGAATGCGTCGAACTTTGCATGGATATCATCCGGGAAGAGACGAAGTCGGCGGGACTGAAATCGTCTGATGGCGTGCCCAGCCCGAAAGAGATTTGCGAGGTTCTGGATGACTATGTGATCGGTCAGGCCCATGCCAAGCGGGTGCTTTCGGTCGCTGTCCACAACCATTACAAACGTCTGAACCATGCCGGGAAATCCGACATCGAACTGGCGAAATCCAACATCCTGCTGATCGGTCCCACGGGCTGCGGCAAGACGCTGTTGGCCCAGACCCTGGCGCGCATTCTTGATGTGCCCTTCACCATGGCCGACGCCACGACGCTGACCGAAGCCGGGTATGTCGGCGAGGATGTCGAGAACATCATCCTGAAGCTTCTTCAGGCCAGTGAATACAACGTCGAACGTGCACAGCGCGGCATCGTCTATATCGACGAGGTCGACAAGATCACGCGCAAATCCGACAACCCCTCGATCACCCGCGATGTTTCGGGCGAGGGTGTGCAGCAGGCGCTGCTGAAGATCATGGAAGGCACGGTCGCCAGCGTTCCACCGCAAGGCGGGCGCAAGCATCCTCAGCAAGAGTTCCTGCAGGTCGATACCACCAACATCCTGTTCATCTGCGGCGGTGCTTTCGCGGGGCTTGAAAAGATCATCGCACAGCGCGGCAAGGGGTCGGCCATCGGTTTTGGCGCCGATGTGAAGGACAATGATGACCGCGGTGTCGGCGAAGTGTTCCAGGAACTTGAACCCGAGGATTTGCTGAAATTCGGTCTGATCCCTGAATTCGTCGGCCGTCTGCCGGTCATCGCCACCTTGCAGGATCTGGACGAAGACGCCCTTGTCACCATCCTGACCGAACCGAAGAACGCCCTGGTCAAACAGTATCAGCGTCTTTTTGAACTGGAAGACACCCAGTTGAGCTTTACCGAGGATGCGCTGAAGGCCATCGCCCTGAAGGCCATCGAACGCAAAACCGGTGCCCGTGGCCTGAGGTCGATCATGGAGAATATCCTTCTGGACACCATGTTTGATCTGCCGGGACTGGACAGTGTCGAAGAGGTCGTGGTGAACGAGGAATCGGTCAATGCCGAGGCCAATCCGCTGATGATCCATTCCGACAGCAAGAAGGAACCGGCAAGCGCGGGGTAACTCGGTTGCCGGTATCGCGACTTGGCGCCTGCCCTGACTCTGGAGACGGGCAATCCCACCATCAAGCGGCTGGTCGCAGGCGTAAACCATCCGGTGACGTCGCGGGCTCTGGATCTTTGGTTCGGCATGCGGCATACCCCGAACAAGCAGTTTCAAAGGGTCTGATATGGGCATTCTGAACACCCTTCTTCGCGCGGTCACCTGGTGGAACAGCCAGACCTGGGGCACGCAGTTTTACACATGGCGCAAGGGCGAAAAGGTTGGCGAAGACAACCAGGGCAATGTGTTTTACACGTCAAGCGAAGGAAAACGTTGGGTTATTTTCAATGGCGAGGCGGAAGCTTCGCGCGTTGATCCCGACTGGCACGGCTGGCTGCATTACACTTATGACGAACCGCCGACCAAGTCGCCCCTAGAGCACAAGTCATGGGAAAAGCCGCATCAGGAAAACCTGACCGGCACGCCCGCGGCCTATGCCCCGGCCGGATCCATTCGAAAAGCGGCCCCGGCGGATCGCACCGATTATGAGGCCTGGGTGCCGGAGTAACCCAAATGTCTGAAAACGTGACAGAAATCGCAACCGGTGCTGGCGTTCTTGCCATTGCGGCCGGGTTTCTTTTTTACCTCAGCCAGGTCGGCGGTTTCGGTCTGGCGCAATCGGGCATGGACACTTATTCGGCGTCGTTCCGCTCGGCCGAAGGGGTCGGCGTGGGCACCGATGTCCGCCTGGCCGGCGTCAAGGTCGGGTCGGTTCTGGACATGAAGCTTGACCCGCAAACCTTTCGTGCCAATACGGTTTTCAGCGTTCAAGGTGACGTCGCTTTGCCTGATGACACCGCTGTCGTGATCGCCTCTGAAGGTCTTCTGGGTGGCAGCTTTATGGAGATTCTGCCGGGCGGATCGGTCTTCAATCTGGAACCGGGAAGCGAAATCGAAGACACCCAAAGCTCGGTTTCGGTCGTGCAGTTGTTGCTGAAGTTCGTCTCTGGGGGCGAAGACACATGAGACCGCTCGTCCTGGCGCTTGCCCTTCTGGCCCTGCCAGCCTGGGCGCAGGACACCGTTGTTTCGCCCATCGACGGCGCCATCGCCGTCATCCCTGATGTGCGCGCCGACGAGGTCAAGTCAAAGACCGCCGATGGAGTTGTTCTAAAGGGTTTGGACAAGGTTTCGGGCGATGTCACCGACCTTACCCTGGGCCTTGGCGAAACCGCCAAAGTGGGGCGGATCGAGGTCACCCTTGGTGAATGCCGCTATCCCGAAGACAACCCCACGGGCGAGGGATACGCCTGGCTGACCATCCGCGATCCGGGCCGGGAGACAGTGCTGTTCGATGGCTGGATGGTGGCTTCAAGCCCGGCGCTGAACGCGCTGGATCACCCGCGTTACGACGTTTGGGTCATGCGCTGCACGACCGCCTGAGGGTCGGTTTCCAAGGGGCATCCGTGAATGTTGGCCGGTAACTCAAGCGCTTCCACAAGGCGTCTGTGATAGGCCGCACGTGATATTTCGACAGCGCCCAGGCTGACAAGATGCGGCGTGATGAACTGCGTGTCGAACAGCGCAAACCCGGTGCGCCGAAGGTGATCCACCGCCCAGGCAAGGGCCATTTTTGACCCGTCGGTCTGAGTGGAAAACATGCTTTCCCCAAAGAACGCACCACCCAGGGCCAGCCCGTACATTCCGCCAATCAGCCGGTTTTCTTCCCAGATTCCAAAGGCATGGTCGTATCCCATGCGGAAGAGATCATCCATCAACGACCGGATGGTTTCGTTGATCCAGGTTTCGTCCCGGTCCGCGCATCCTTCGATGATGTCATCAAAGGCGGTGTTCAAGGTGGCATGGAAGGCACCGCTTTTCATCCGGCGCGCCAGCGACCGAGACATGTGAAACCCGTCCAGTGGCAACACCCCGCGCCGACGCGGATCCACCCAATGAACCTTGGGGTCGTCGCGGCTGGCGGCCATGGGAAAAACGCCCGAGGCATAGGCCCCAAGCAAAAGTTCAGGAGAGAGTGTCCGGTCGCTCATTGGTGCAGGTTATAGATATTGGGCCAGGGCCGATAGCCGTCAGTCCAGGTTTGCCTCAAGCCACTTTTCCAGCCAGTGGATGTTGTAGTCGCCGGTTTGAACGGCCGGTTCCTGCAACAAGGCGGCAAACAGCGGCACTGTGGTGTCGATGCCGTCAACGATCAATTCCGACAAGGCGCGCGACAGGCGTGCCAGAGCTTCGGGCCGGTCGCGACCGTGGACGATCAACTTGCCGATCAGGGAATCATAGTAGGGCGGGATCGAATAGCCGTCGTAGATCGCCGAATCCATGCGCACGCCAAGCCCACCCGGGGCGTGGTATTGGGTGATGCGGCCGGGCGATGG
This sequence comes from Silicimonas sp., assembly GCA_013002465.1. GTDB lineage: Bacteria > Pseudomonadota > Alphaproteobacteria > Rhodobacterales > Rhodobacteraceae > JABDJO01. The sequence continues at coordinate 60,830 of JABDJO010000099.1, forward strand.
CGAAAAATTCGGAAGCTTTTCGGCATTGATCCGGATCTCGATCGCGTGGCCGTTTATTTTCAGATCATCCTGGGTGAACGACATGGGTTCACCGGCGGCGACAAGAATTTGTTCGCGCACCAGATCGACGCCGAAGATGCCTTCGGTGACCGGGTGTTCGACTTGAAGACGTGTATTCATTTCAATGAAATAGAACTCGCCGTCTTCAAAAAGGAACTCGATTGTACCGGCGCCGATGTAGTTGATGTCGGCCACGGCGTCGGCGCAGATCTTGCCGATGCGCGCCCGGGTTTCGGCGTCGATCGCCGGGCCTGGGGCCTCTTCAAACACCTTCTGGTGGCGACGCTGGAGTGAGCAGTCACGCTCGCCCAGATGCACTGCGTTGCCCTTGCCGTCGCCAAAAACCTGGATTTCGATGTGACGGGGGCGGCCGAGGTATTTCTCGATATAGACCTCGTCATTGCCGAAAGCCGATTTCGCCTCGGAGCGTGCGGTGCGAAAGGCGTTGTCCATCTCGGCGGCGCTTTTTGCCAGTTTCATGCCACGCCCGCCGCCGCCGGCAGTGGCCTTGACGATCACGGGATAGCCGAACTCTTCGCCAATCGCCATCGCGTCTTCGAGCGTGGGCACACCGCCGTCAGAACCCGGTACGCACGGTACGCCTAGATTTTTCATCGTGTCCTTGGCGGTGATCTTGTCGCCCATGACACGAATATGTTCAGCCGACGGGCCGATGAACGTGATCTCGTGATCTTCGAGGATCTGCACGAACTTCGCGTTTTCCGACAGGAAACCATAGCCTGGGTGGATCGCCTGGGCGCCGGTGATTTCACAGGCCGAAACGATGGCGGGGATCGACAGATAGCTGTCGGTTCCGGGTGGTGGGCCGATGCAGACGCTTTCGTCGGCCATGCGGACATGCATCGCGTCGGCGTCAGCGGTTGAATGCACGGCAACACTGCGGATGCCCATTTCGCGGCAGGCACGAATCACGCGCAGCGCGATCTCTCCGCGGTTGGCAATCAGGACCTTGTCGAACATCGCCGCTTACTCGACAACCATCAGGGGTGCGCCGAATTCAACCGGAGCGCCGTCTTCGACAAGGATGCGCTTGACCGTTCCGGCCCGTGGTGCGGGGATTTGGTTCATTGTCTTCATGGCTTCGACAATGCAAAGCGTCTGGCCTTCGCTGACCGTTTCGCCGACCTTGACGAATGTGGGTGTGCCGGGTTCGGGCGACAGATAGGCGGTGCCCACCATGGGCGAAATCACGGCGCCGGGCAGAGCGGCAGGATCGCCGCCATCGCTTGCCGGGGCCGACGGAGCTTCGATTGCCGGTGCAGGCGCCGCTGCTGGTTGCAGCGCAGGTGCCGCCATCTGGACCGCCATCGGTGCCGCCGCAGTGACGCGGCTGACGCGTACGTTCAGGCTGCCGTCGTCGGCATAGTCCCGTTTGACCTGTAATTCGGAAAGATCGTTGTCGCTCAACACCTCGGCCAAAGCCTTGATGAACGCGACGTCATCGTCGTGCGAACGGTTTGCCATTGATGCCCCTCGGTTCTGCCCGGTTTTCGTGCTCGTTGTCGCCCAAGTGTATAGGCAAATCCTCGCTAAAGGAAAAGCGACTTCGCACCGTGTTGTGGAAGGTATCAAAAATTTACCAGTTGATAAAAAATTTCGATGTGGCAGTCTAGAGGCAGGCACAACGCAAGGGAGTTACCGATGACAAACTCGCCGCGCACCCCCGGTGTGGTCTCCGGGCGGCTTTCGGACGAGGCCTTGGCCCAGAATTTTTCCGACCTGCATCCACCCTATGACGGGCACGAGGCGATGGTGGCCGCGGATCGCTGTTATTTTTGCCATGACGCGCCTTGTGTGACGGCCTGTCCGACGACGATCGACATTCCGTTGTTCATTCGCCAGATCCAGGCCGGCAGTCCCGAGGGGGCGGCGAAAACCATCCTTGATCAGAACATCCTGGGTGGCATGTGCGCCCGGGTCTGTCCGACCGAGACGCTTTGCGAAGAGGCCTGCGTGCGCGAGGCGGCTGAAGGAAAGCCGGTCGAGATCGGGCGTTTGCAGCGCCATGCGACCGACAGTTTGATGGCGAAGGGCATCCACCCCTATGACCGCGCCGAAGCAACCGGCAAGCGCGTGGCCGTTGTTGGTGCGGGCCCCGCGGGGTTGGCCTGTGCGCACCGATTGGCAATGAAGGGGCACGACGTTGTCCTGTTCGATGCAAGGCCGAAACCCGGGGGTCTGAACGAATACGGGATCGCAAGTTACAAGACGGTGGGCGGTTTTGCTCAGGCCGAGGTTGACTGGCTGATGCAGATCGGCGGGATCGAAACGGTCTATGATCATCGTCTGGGCGAAGGCGATCTGACTCTGACGGGGCTGGCCGAAACGTATGATGCGGTGTTTCTTGGGATCGGGCTGGCGGGGGTCAACGCCCTGTCGGCGCCGGGCACTGAGACGGACAACGTGCTGGATGCCGTTGGTTTCATTGCGGATTTGCGTCAGGCGGATGATCTGTCGTCGCTGTCTGTTGGGCGCTCGGTGGTGGTGATCGGCGGCGGCATGACGGCCGTCGACGCAGCAGTGCAATCCAAGCTTTTGGGTGCTGACGAGGTGACCATGGTCTATCGCCGGGATCGGGCGGCGATGGCGGCCAGCGGGTTCGAACAGGATTTGGCGGCCTCGAAAGGGGTGCGGTTGATGTTCAATGCCCAACCGGTGGCGGTCCATGGCAATGGCGCGGTGCGCGAAGTCGAGTTCGAGCACACGGAAAGCGGCCCCGAGGGTCTTTCGGGGACGGGCGAGACGTTTCGTATTGCCGCCGATCAGGTGTTTCTTGCCATCGGACAGACGCTGGAGGGCGCGCCCGAGGGCCTTGAGATTGAACGTGGCAAGATCAAGGTGGACCCAAGCGGTCGCACGTCCTTGGCCAAGGTTTGGGCGGGCGGCGATTGTGCCACGGGCGGCGATGATCTGACGGTGACCGCCGTCGCCGAGGGCCGGGACGCGGCAGAGGATATTCATCAGACGCTCACAGCCTGAGACAAGGCGTCCCGGGCGTGCTCCGGGACTTTGGGCGGCGTCGAGGCCCCGGATCTGGTTCGGGGCAGGACAGGAGAAAGCGGATGGCTGATTTAACGACCGATTTCGTGGGCATCAAATCCCCAAACCCGTTCTGGCTGGCAAGTGCGCCGCCGACGGACAAGGAATACAACGTTCGCCGGGCTTTCGAGGCCGGGTGGGGTGGTGTCGTATGGAAGACGCTTGGGCTTGATCCGCATATCGTGAACGTCAACGGCCCGCGTTATGGTGTGGTTTACGGGGCCGACCGTCGGGTTCTGGGGATCAACAATATCGAACTGATCACCGACCGGCCCCTGAAGACCAATCTTGAGGAAATTGCCCGGGTCAAAAAGGACTATCCTGACCGGGCCATTGTCACCAGCCTGATGGTGCCTTGCGAGGAATGGGCGTGGAAGGAAATCCTGCCCCAGGTCGAAGACACCGGCTGTGATGGGATCGAGCTGAATTTCGGCTGCCCGCACGGGATGAGCGAGCGCGGCATGGGCTCGGCCGTGGGGCAGGTGCCAGAGTACATCCAGATGGTCGCCGAGTGGTGCAAGGCCAACACCGACATGCCGGTGATCGTGAAGCTGACGCCGAACATTACCGACATCCGTTATCCGGCGCGGGCCGCAAAGGCGGGTGGGGCTGATGCGGTAAGCCTGATCAACACGGTGTCGTCGATTACAAGCGTGAACCTTGATACGATGAGCCCCGAACCTTCGATTGACGGCAAGGGATCCCATGGTGGGTACTGCGGTCAGGCGGTGAAGCCGATCGCGTTGAACATGGTGGCCGAAATTGCCCGCGACCAAGAAACCGCCGGATTGCCGATCAGCGGTATCGGCGGGGTTACCACGTGGCGCGATGCGGCCGAGTTTCTGGCCTTGGGGGCGGGCAACGTACAGGTCTGCACGGCGGCCATGGTCTATGGGTTCGGCATCATCAAGGAGTTGAACGCGGGGCTGTCGGGCTGGATGGACGACAAGGGTTATGCCTCGGTGGCCGAGGTCACGGGCCGCGCGGTGCCCAATGTGACCGACTGGCAGTATCTGAACCTGAACTACATCACAAAGGCGCGGATTGATCAGGACGCCTGCATCAAATGCGGGCGCTGCTTTGCCGCCTGCGAGGATACCTCGCACCAGGCGATTTCCATGAGTGAAGACCGGGTGTTTGACGTCATTGACGAGGAATGCGTGGCCTGCAACCTTTGTATTGATGTCTGTCCGGTCGAAGGCTGCATCACCATGGAAGAATTGCAGCCCGGCGATGTGGACAAGCGCACCGGCAGGGTTGTCGAGGCGGAGTATGCGAATTGGACGACCCATCCCAACAATCCGGCGGCAAAGGCAGCGGAGTAGACCTTGAAGAGGTTTGGCGACAGCGCGAGGAGGAGGTTTATCCGGCGCTGTTCGGTGCGGTGTCGCGCGGCATCTTTCCTTTGTCGCAGGACGTGTTCGCGCCTTTTGGCGATGTAAAGGTCGATCCGCGCTGGATCACCCACGGAGTGTTCGAATTCGCCCCAACCGACGAGCGGCCAAGCTGGCTTTACGTAACGTCGGGCTATTTCAACCCGTGGGAGGACGCGCCCGAAGATATCGCGGCTGACGGTCCATCGGGGGCAGGGGTCGAGTTTATCCTTGAAACCGATCGTCAGGGCGATTGGGCGATCAGGTGTTTGCAGAAGTTGCTGGCTTATGAATTGTGCATGGCGTCTGGGCAGGTCGGTAGTGGCACGCCTTTGGGGCTGAACGACCGTATCCCACTTGGTGGGCCGATCACCGGCGAAGCGGGCCATACAATCGAGGCGGTGATGATCGTGATGCCCACGAATGTCAGCGAAGGCTTCGATCTGCCCTCGGGCGATGTGATGCTGGTGCAATTCGCCGGTCTTACGGACGCAGAACGCGCCCATGCCTCGAACGTCGGGGTGGATTCACTTTTGCAGCACTTGAAGGCCACCGAATTTCCGGTGACCGTGCCGGATCGCGCATCGGTCGTTTAAAGCATCAGAAGCGGAACCCGATCGAGCAATTGCCGCCCATCCAGGGTTCTGGCACGCGTGCCACAAGACGACAGCCAACACATTGACTGGTTTCGCTTTAACGGGCGACGTCGATGGAGGCCGGCTCGGGTGGAGTGGCGAGCGTTTTCGTCTCGGCAAAGCTGACCTCGGCCCGCTCGGTTGGTGTGGGCGGCGGGTCCTTGAAGGCCGGGGGTGGTTCTGGTTCGTCCCGCTGTGCCCTGGCTTCGGGCGCGGCGTCGTCGGGGTCAACACCCTCTACCGGCGCAAAGTCCTCGGGGACGGCGGGCAGATCCGGCGGATCGAAGGCGACGCGGGCCTGGCGTTCCAGCGGGCTTTCCTCGAACGTTGGGGGTGGGCCGGCGTGGGCGTCCTTGTGGGGCGGTGTCCGGTCCGTGCGTTCGGCGGTTTCGCGATCGCGCAGGCGCGGGGCAACCGACCCTTGCTCGGCAGCCTGCACGGCGCGGGTGGTTTCGGTTTTGATGTTGGCAGCCGCGGTTTCTCCGGCACTGGTGCGCGCTGTTTCTGGCGCTTGTGGCTGAGCGGTTTTCTGAGCGGTCTGCATCGGAACCGGCTGAGCCGATTTGACAGCGACGCTCGCAGCGGTTGCGGCGGGAAACATTGCCCGGGTCCTCTCAAATAGACCCCCACACGACTGTAAATCGCACGAATGAGTGAAAAACCGGTTAATCCGGGCGAGGTGTCAGGGCGCGGCGAAAGAGCGCGGTCAGGAAGGCCGCGGCGTCGTCGAAATGGGCATCGCCGTCGGGCCTGAGGATTCCGCGGACCTGGACATTGAAATCGGCGTAATGCTGGGTTGTGGCCCAGATCGAAAATATCAGATGGTGGGGGTCGATCTCGGCGATTTTTCCTTCGGCGATCCAATGCCGCATGAGGTCGGCCTTTTGATCGACGAGGGTGCGCAAAGGGCCTTCGATCTGGTCCAGGATGCGCGGCGCACCCTGCACGATCTCGTTGGCGAAAAGTCGGCTTTCACGGGGGAAATCCCGGCTCATTTCAAGTTTGCGCAGGGCATAGCCGATGATTTCGTCGATGGGGTCGCCGCTGCCGTCGAGCGCGCGCAAGGGATCCAGCCAGGTGTCCAGCAGGGTTGACAGAAGTTCGGTGTAGATCGCTTCTTTCGAGGGGAAATAGTAAAGCAGGTTCGGCTTGGACAACCCGGCCGCCAAGGCGATCTGGTCCAGCGTTGCACCACGGAAACTTTCCGAGGAAAACACCTCGAGCGCGGCTTCCAGAATTGTCTCGCGATTCTTCTTTTGAATGCGCGTTTGCGGTTGTTCTGCGTTCAAGGGGTGGTCTCCTTGCCTTGCGTGCTTGACTGGTCTTTCTCCTCTGCTAGCGTGTTCCTGACCGTTTGGTCAATAATTAGCTCCGGGCCGACCCGGACGGCGCGACAGGAGGGAAGACAATGGCCAGCCCCGCAGCGAACATGAGGATTGACGGCGATCGGCTTTGGGACACCATCATGGAGATGGCCAAAATCGGCCCTGGCATCGCGGGTGGCAACAACCGTCAGACCCTCACGGACGACGATGCCAAGGGGCGGGCCCTGTTTCAGCGCTGGTGCGAGGACGCGGGCTGTACCATGGGGCTGGACGAGATCGGCAACATGTTCGCCCGTCGCGAAGGCACCGATCCCGATGCCCTGCCGGTTTATGTGGGGTCGCATCTGGATACACAGCCAACGGGCGGCAAGTACGACGGCGTCCTGGGCGTTCTGGGGGGCCTGGAGATTATCCGCACGCTGAACGATCTGGGGATCAAGACGAAACACCCGATTGTCGTCACGAACTGGACCAACGAAGAGGGCACGCGGTATGCGCCTGCGATGCTGGCTTCGGGTGTGTTCGCAGGCAAGCACGATCTGGAATGGGCCTATGACCGGGTCGATGCCGAGGGCAAGCGGTTTGGCGACGAGTTGGAGCGGATCGGCTGGAAGGGTGACGAGAAGGTCGGGGATCGCAAGATGCACGCGATGTTCGAATTGCACATCGAACAGGGCCCTATTCTGGAGGCCGAGGGCAAGGACATCGGTGTCGTGACCCACGGTCAGGGCTTGCGCTGGATCGAATGCACGGTGACGGGGAAGGAAAGCCACACGGGGTCAACCCCGATGCATATGCGGAAGAACGCCGGGCGCGGTTTGGCGCTGGTGACCGAGTTGGTGCATGAGATCGCGATGAAGAACCAACCCAATGCCGTCGGGGCCATCGGGCATATCGACGTCTATCCGAACTCGCGCAATATCATTCCGGGACGTGTGGTCTTCACGGTCGATATGCGCACCCACATTCTGGACAAGCTGAACGGGATGGTCGACGAGTTGATGGAGAAGGCGCCGAAGCTTTGCGAGGACATCGGGGTTGGTTTTGAAGCCGAGATCGTCGGGCAGTTCGACCCGCCCGCGTTTGACGAGGGCTGCGTGAAGGCGGTGCGGGATGCGGCGGAACGGCTGGGGTATAGTCACATGGATATCGTCTCGGGCGCGGGGCATGACGCCTGCTGGATCAACGACGTCGCGCCGACGGCCATGGTGATGTGCCCTTGCGTGGATGGGTTGAGCCACAATGAGGCGGAGGAGATTTCTCAGGAGTGGGCCACGGCGGGGACGGATGTTTTGTTCCACGCGGTGGTGGAAACGGCGGGGGTTGAGGGGTGAGCAAAACTCTTCAAAAGAGTTTTGACCAATTTCTTTTGAAGAAATTGGCAATGGAACCTGAGGTAGTATCATGAGTAACGACCCTCTCACCAAGGTTACGTTGAGCAACGGCGTTAGCAGAACGCCCCTCGGATCCAAGTCAGACAGTCCGCGAGCGGCGGCTGTCTATGCCGTCATCGACCTGATGCTTTGTCTTCGCCAGAAGCGGCCAAACCTCAATCTGGGAGGTGCGGATCGTTTCATTGGCGTTGGCGAAAGCGGATTGGCCTTGCTCGAGATCGAAGCCGTCCTTGAAAGCGAACTTCCTTTTGGGGGTTTCGCGGAAGCGGCTTATCGTCGTGCCTGCGAGCTTCTTCCAAAGGATGAGAGAGGCCTTAGAAGATGACCCAACACGACCAAACCCTTGACGAAACCCAGATCCGTATCGACCTTGCCGCCGCGATCCGGCTGTCGCGCCGGAACGACTGGCACGAGGGGGTGGCGAACCATTTCTCGGCTGCGGTCAGTGCGGATTGGCGGAAGTTCCTGGTGAACCCCAGGTGGGTGCATTGGAGCCGGGTCAGGGCCTCGGACCTGGTGCTCTGCGATGCAGATGATCCGAGCACCATGGAGCGGGTCGATGCGCCGGACCCGTCGGCCTGGTCGATCCATTCCGCGCTCCACCGGAACCTGCCGCAGGCCCGGGTGGCGCTGCATATCCATCCGCCCCATGCGACGGCGCTTTGCGGTTTGCAGGACCCGACGATCTATCCAATCGACCAGGTGACGGCGCGGTTTCACAAACGCATGGCCTATGACATGGCCTTTGGCGGGATCGCGACCGAGGGCGAGGAAGGCGAGCGGATTTCCCGAACCGTGGGCAATCACCGGTCGGTCATGATGCAGAACCACGGGGTCACGACCCTGGGCAACACGGTGGCCGAGGCCTGGGATGCTCTGTACCATCTGGAACGGGCGGCGAAGACGCTGCTTCTGGCCTATTCGACCGGGCAGCCGTTGCAGGTGATGGCCGACGATCTGGCCGAGGAAACGGCGGCGGAGTGGGAAACCTACCGGGATGCGGAGTTGGCCCATTTTGCCGAGATGAAGCGGATCCTCGATGTTGAGGAACCGGATTACAAGGATTGAAAGACCCGGGGTTGTCCATTGATTGCGCCATTGGTTCAAGCACAATGGACGACGCCCCGGACCCCGGAGTACTTCTGACAGGAAGAAAGCCCCGGGAGACGGAAACAGAATAGGGGAGAGTATCATGTCGACTGTGATCAAGAACGGAACCGTGGTGACGGCGGATTTGTCCTATGAGGCCGATGTGCTGGTCGAGGGCGGCAAGATCGTCGAAATTGGCAAGGGGCTGAAGGGCGACGAGGAACTGGACGCGACCGGGTGCTATGTCATGCCGGGGGGGATTGATCCCCATACGCATCTGGAAATGCCGTTCATGGGCACCTATTCCACGGACGATTTCGAGAGCGGGACGCGGGCCGCACTCTCGGGTGGCACGACGATGGTTGTGGATTTCGCGCTGCCGTCGCCTGGGCAGGGGCTGCATGACGCGCTTCAGATGTGGCACAACAAGTCGACGCGGGCGAACTGCGATTATTCCTATCACATGGCCGTCACCTGGTGGGGCGAGCAGGTGTTCAACGAGATGGCGAGCGTCATCGAGAAAGAGGGCATCACGACGTTCAAGCATTTCATGGCGTACAAAGGTGCCTTGATGGTGAACGACGACGAAATGTATGCGTCATTCCAGAGGCTGGCCGAGTTGGGCGGGATCGCACTGGTCCATGCCGAGAACGGTGACGTGGTGGCCGAGTTGTCGGCGAAGTTGTTGGCGGATGGGAACACGGGGCCCGAGGCGCATGCCTATTCGCGACCCTCTCAGGTCGAGGGCGAAGCGACGAACCGCGCGATCATGATTGCCGATATGGCGGGTGTGCCGCTTTACGTGGTGCATACCTCCTGCGAGGAAGCGCACGAGGCGATCCGGCGGGCGCGCCAGAATGGCAAGCGGGTCTGGGGCGAGCCCTTGATCCAGCATCTGACGTTGGACGAAAGCGAGTATTTCAACAAGGACTGGGACCATGCGGCGCGCCGCGTGATGTCGCCGCCTTTCCGCAACAAAAAGCATCAGGACAGCCTTTGGGCCGGGTTGCAGGCGGGGTCGTTGAGCGTGGTGGCGACGGATCATTGCGCGTTTACCACCGAACAGAAACGGCACGGTGTGGGCGATTTCACCAAGATCCCCAATGGCACCGGCGGGCTTGAGGACCGGATGCCGATGCTTTGGACCCATGGGGTGGCGACGGGGCGTTTGACGCCGCAGGAGTTCGTGGCCGTGACCTCGACTAATATTGCCAAGATCCTGAACTGCTATCCCAAGAAGGGGGCCATTCTGGTCGGAGCGGATGCCGATATCGTGGTCTGGGATCCCGAAAAGGAAAAGACGATCACCGCCGGGTCGCAGCAATCGGCGATTGATTACAATGTGTTCGAGGGCAAGGCGGTGAAGGGGTTGCCCCGGTTCACCCTGACACGGGGGTACGTTGCGGTGCATGATGGTGAGGTGCGCACCAAGGAGGGCCACGGCGAGTTTGTGCGGCGCGAGGCGAACACGCCGGTGAACAAGGCGCTGAGTTCGTGGAAGGAGTTGACGGCTCCGCGCCCGGTAGAGCGGACTGGGATACCGGCGACGGGGGTTTGATGAACGAGATTGAGCGGCTAAAAATCCGCGCGGACATTGACAATCGGACTTTTACAGCAGTTCAGACCGCTGCTGGCGGTGGGATAATAGTTGCACTTGCTTCGTCTGGCGAATTGATAGCGCATGACCACAGTTTGGCACGCTGGCTGGCTTCATTTGTTGGTCTCAATTGCGCATCCCTAGTTTCGTCTTTAGTGGCGAATATTTTTCGTAGGAGGAGCGATCTGGCCTACTGCAAAGGAGAGACACCAAAGCCATTTGACTGGCTATTGATTTACCTATCCATCACGTTCATCGCTTCAAGCTACATTGTATTGGTTCTGATGCTCTGGGCGATAGACAATTGACCTCCGTCGTCTCGGCCAGGAACCTGTCGCTGACGTTTCAGACCAACGACGGGCCGGTTCATGCGCTAAAGGACGTCGATCTGGACATTGAGCGCGGGGACTTCGTGTCGTTCATCGGTCCCTCGGGCTGTGGCAAGACAACGTTCCTGCGCGCCATTGCCGCTCTGGAACATCCGACGGGCGGTACGATGACCGTCAACGGCATGACCCCCGATGAGGCCCGGCGCGCGCGGGCCTATGGCTATGTGTTCCAGGCGGCGGGATTGTATCCCTGGCGGACGATTGCGGGGAACATCCGACTGCCGCTGGAGATCATGGGATACGAGCGCGCGGATATGGAGGCGCGTGTCGAAAACGTGTTGGAGCTTGTCGATCTTGGCGGGTTTGGCAAGAAGTTCCCCTGGCAGCTTTCGGGCGGCATGCAGCAGCGGGCCTCGATTGCCCGCGCCCTGGCGTTTGATGCCGACATTCTGTTGATGGACGAACCCTTCGGGGCATTGGACGAAATTGTGCGGGACAGGTTGAACGAGGAACTTCTGAGCCTCTGGGACCGCACCGGCAAGACCATCGGTTTTGTCACCCATTCGATCCCCGAGGCGGTTTACCTTTCGACCAGGATCGTTGTGATGTCGCCCCGGCCCGGGCGGATCACCGATGTGATCGAAAGCCCCTTGCCCAAGGAACGGCCCCTGGACATTCGCGACAGTGCGGAATTCATCGAAGTGGCGCACCGGGTGCGCGAGGGACTGCGGGCCGGTCATGGGGACGAGTTGTGACGGTCGGGGGATTTGGAATTGCGCCGGATCATCTTCGGCGCGGCCGGGCGATGTCGAAAGGGCAATCCGGGTGGCCGATGTGAGCGATGTCTTGGATATCCGGCGGGCAGGCCCGGAGGATGCGGCGGCCTGCGCGCGGATTGTCAATGACTGGGTTGACCGGACCGACTGGATGCCGCGCGTGATCTCGCGTGAGACGATCGAAGGCTATGTTTCAAAGGCAATGATGCAGCGCGAAGTCTATGTGATCGGCGACCCCGTCGAGGGCTACCTGTCGCTTGATCCCGAGACGGCGACGATAGGGGCGCTTTACCTCGAAAATCCCGGCAGAGGTCATGGCAAGGCACTTATGGATCGGGCCAAGGCGGACCGGGACTACTTGCAGCTTTGGACCCACGAACCCAACAAGGCGGCGCACAGGTTCTATTTTCGGGAGGGGTTCGAGCTGGTTGGTCGAAAGCCGAAAGGCGAAGACAATTTGCCGGAACTCAGGATGGAGTGGCACCGATGACCCGGTTCCTTCCTGTTCTGACGGTTCTTCTGGCGATCCTTGCGCTATGGGTTCTGGCGGTAGCGCCGATGAACATCTGGCAGGCGCTGGATCTGGCCGAGCGTGAAGGTGTGGCGGTAACGCCGGACGACGCGCGGACGCGCAGCGAAACCTCGGCCTTCGTGTTGATGACCCGCAATCCGGGCGAAATCGGTCGGGGTTATTCACTGGATCGCCCGCGTCTTCCGACGCCCGTGCAGGTTGGGCGTGAGTTGTGGAAAACCACCGGGGCCATGGCGATGAAGGGGCGGGCCTTTTCCAAGCGAAGCCTGATTTTTCATGGCTGGGTGACGCTGCAATCCACCCTGTTCGGCTTTGCCCTTGGCACATTGGTCGGCATTCTGGGCGCCGTAGCCATCGTCTACAGCCGCACCATCGAAATGAGCGTGATGCCCTGGGCGATCATCAGCCAGACCGTGCCGATCGTCGCACTTGCGCCGATGATCATCGTCCTTTCCAGCCAGATCGGCATCGAGGGACGGGCGCTGCCGAAAGCGATCATTTCGGCCTATTTGTGCTTTTTCCCGGTGCTGGTGGGGATGGTGAAGGGCCTGCGGTCCCCCAGTCGCGAACAGCTTGATCTTTTGCGGACCTATAACACGCCCAGGTTGGCCGAGTTCCTGAAGCTGCGGCTTCCGGCCTCAGTTCCCTATCTGTTTACGTCGCTTAAGGTCGGCATTGCCGCCGCCCTTGTCGGCACCATTGTGGGCGAATTGCCGACCGGCGCGATCTCGGGGCTTGGCGCGCGCATTCTGATCGGAGACCAGTTCGGCACGCCTTTGGCCATCTGGTCGGCGCTTTTCGCTGCCGCGATCCTGGCCGGTGTTCTGGTCACGCTTCTCGGCTGGCTGCAGGGCGTAACGCTGAAACGCATGGGGGTGCGGCCATGAGTTGGGTCCTTAGCGCGCTTTTGTTCTGGATTGCGGCCTGGGCCTTGAACTGGGCAATTGCCCGGTCGCCGTTCCATGTCACGCGGGCGGCGCGGATTCTGGTGCCGGTGATATTCGGGATGGCCGTGCTGGCGCTCTGGGAAGGATTGGTTCGGGGACTTGGGGTGTCGCCAGTGATCCTGCCGCCGCCATCGGACGTTGCGGCCCGGTTCGCCGCCGAGACCGGCACGTTGTGGGAAGATTTTTCACAGACCGTCCTGAAGGGCGCGCTTTCGGGCTATGTTCTTGGCGCGATGGCAGCACTTTTGACGGCCATTGCGATTGATCGTTCGGCGTTTCTGACGCGGGGGCTTTTGCCGATTGGCAACTTCGTGGCGGCGCTGCCGATTGTGGGGATTGCGCCCATCCTGGTCAGCTGGTTCGGGTTTGACTGGCAGTCGAAGGCCGCGGTCGTCGTCGTGATGGTCTTTTTTCCCATCCTCGTGAACACCGTGCAGGGGCTGGCCGAGGCGAGTGCCATGCAAAAGGACCTGATGCGCACCTATGCCGCAGGATATTGGCAGACCTTGTTGAAACTTAGGCTTCCGGCGGCCATGCCATTTGTGTTCAATGGGTTGAAGATTGCCACGACACTTGCTCTGATCGGGGCCATCGTGGCGGAATACTTCGGCTCGCCGACGCGCGGTATGGGGTTTCGCATCTCGACAGGGGTCGGCAGTCTGTCGATCGACCTTGTCTGGGCTGAAATCGCCGTGGCCGCCCTGACGGGGTCGGTGGTCTATGGCCTGGTGGCGCTGGCGGAAAAGCGCGTCACCTTCTGGCACCCGTCGCAACGAAAAACGTGAACCAACTTGGGAGAAGAGAAATGAAGAAAATTATGACAGGGGCGTTCGCCCTGGCAATGGCCACCGGCGCTCAGGCGGCGGACGATGTGACGCTGCAGCTTAAGTGGGTGACGCAATCTCAGTTTGCCGGCTATTACGTGGCGCTGGAGAACGGATTTTACGAAGAAGAGGATCTGAACGTCACGATCAAGCCGGGTGGTCCCGATATCGCGCCGCCCCAGGTGGTCGCCGGTGGCGGGGCGGACGTGCTGGTCGAGTGGATGCCGGCGGCGTTGGCCGCGCGTGAAAAGGGCCTGCCACTGGTGAATATTGCCCAGCCTTTCAAATCCTCGGGCATGATGTTGACCTGCTGGAAGGACGCCGGGATCGCGACGCCAGAGGATTTCAAGGGCAAGACCCTGGGTGTCTGGTTCTTCGGAAACGAATTTCCGTTCATGTCCTGGATGAGCCAGCTTGGCATTGAAACCGACGGGGCCGACGACAACGGCGTGGCGGTCCTGAAACAGGGTTTCAACGTCGATCCGTTGTTGCAGCGACAGGCCGATTGCATATCGACGATGACCTACAACGAATACTGGCAGGTCATTGATGCAGGTGTGAGCGCCGACGATCTGATCACCTTCAAGTACGAAGATCAGGGGGTCGCGACCTTGGAAGACGGGCTTTATGTTCTTGAGGACCGCCTGTCCGAAGAGGGCTTTGCCGACAAGATGGAACGTTTCGTGCGTGCTTCGATGAGGGGCTGGAAGTGGGCCGAGGAAAATCCCGCAGACGCCGCCATGATCGTGCTTGAGTATGACGAAACCGGGGCTCAGACCGAGACCCACCAGGTGCGCATGATGGGTGAAATCGCCAAGCTGACCGCCGGGTCGAACGGGGCACTGGACCCGGCCGATTACGAACGCACCGTGGCATCGCTGTTGTCGGGAGGATCCGATCCGGTGATCACCAAGGCGCCCGAAGGGGCCTGGACCCACGACATCACGAATGCGGCCCTGAAATAGGTCGAACCAACGTCAGTGCCCCTGAAAGCGGGGCGCTGACACGCCAAAGACGAGTTTTGCCGGGGGCCATGAATCGGCCCGAACCTGCCAAGTAGCGGTCGGAACACGCGGATTTTCGCGCATTCTCCGCCTGAAACCACCGATAATGTAGCATTCTGACCGCGTTTTGCCGGTTTTTGCCTGTTGGGCGTTGAGCGGTGCCGCGTCCGGGGTAAGTTAAAGGTACGAGCGCGGGACAAACCTGCGCCGAGGCAGGAAGAGCAAATGACCGATTTTTTGAAGCTGGCCCTTAAAGGGGGTTCGCATCGGCAAAAGGCGTTGGTGATCTGGCGCCGTTGGTGGCGTCGCGCGGTTTGACCGCACGAACCACCTGGTTACCGATGTTGAAATTATGAAATGCGCCTGACGCGATCCATTGCGCGTCAGGCGAACCACCATCGTTCGGCGATTTTGCCGACGTCGGTCCGCAGGTTTGCCCCCACGACAGGTTTGTGAGCAAGTGCCGCTGAATGGGCGTGAATGTCGTTGGTTTTAATCTGTAGTCCCTCGACGTCGATGGCCGATTGTTCCACGAGAGATGTCACGTTGTCAGAGGCCCGCATGCGCCAACCGCCTTGGTCTTCGGTGTCGATCACGTCTATCTGGATGCCTGCCTTTTGCGCCGATGCCGCGATCAGGCGGGCCGCCGCGACCGCGCCGGGAAAGACCGTGTCCGAAGCGGCAAGCGCGATCCTTCCCTGATGCCCCGAGGCCAGATAGGCGCGCCTGGCCGCCGCTGGATCGAAGGACGTGCCCCGTCCCCCATGATCGTGCGCCGCCCCTGCGCAAGCCACGCTGCCATGGCCCAGAAGTATCTTTTCGACAAGTTCCCGTTGGTCGATGGCAAGGCTCAGCGCCTTGCTCAGGCCAGGATTGTCGAATGGCGCGATTTGTGTCGGGATCGGGAACCCATAACGCCCGCCGCCCTCGGATTCGAGTATGCGCAGTGTCGGGACACGACCGAGCAAGGCCACCGAGCGCGGATCAACCTTGTCGATGAAATCAACCTCGCCGTTCATCACGGCACTTTGCCGCATGGCCGTGTCGGGCATGGACAACAATTCGACCGTATCGAAAAATCCGCGATCCCGGCGCCAGTGATCAGGGTTCCTTTCAAGGATCGCCCTTTTTCCGGCGTCGTGGTGGATCAACCGATATGCACCGGTGCCGATGCCTGGCTGACGATCGGTGTCATTGCCGGGGTCAGGGTAAATGACCAGGCGCGGATCTGCCATGCGCCGGTCGAACTGCGGATCGGGCGTGTTCAGATGAATCGTGATGCGCATCGGGCCGTCGGCAAGGATCTGGTCGACCTGGTGCAGGGGGCCTTCTGCACCCAACAGGGGATGGCTGGCGATCGTGGTCACCACGTCCTTTGCGGTGAGTGGTTGGCCGTTGTGAAAAGTCACGCCATCACGCAGGCCGAATGTCCAGGTCCGTGCCCCGTTGGAGGCTTCGAAAGTCTTGGCCAGGGCACCTTCAACCGAGCCATCAATAGCGATCTCGGTCAGGCAGGACCCAAGTGTGGAATTGATCAATGTTGCGAACCTGGCCCGGGTTGCATCAGGCCCGCCAAGTGCGAATCCCACGCCATAACGGAAGTGACCGCCGGATCTTGGCACCTGAGCCTGCGCCTTGGCGGCCAGCGACATGGCCGTGGGCATTGTCACACCGCTGGCGATTGCCGACATGACAAAGCGTCGCCGGTCGATCTTGCCGGATGACAGCTTGCGGGTCTGTCGTTTGATATAGCTTTCTTTTCTGGGCATCTCATTCTCAATAGGCGCAGGGCAGAAAACCAGCCAGAGGCCGTGAAATCAACCCCTCTAAAGGTCACACCTTCTTTAGCTAGTTGTTAAGCAATCACCCGTAATGCATTTAAATTATGAACACTTTGAACTTGTTGGATTTCGTCGAGACGCCGGCCTTCGCCATGGTCTTTGCTGGTGATGAAGCGCCGAACATCGTTTTCTGGAACGCACGGGCCGAGGCGTTTACAGGTTTGAAACGGGCCGAGGTCTTGGGCAAATCGCCAACCTTCGTCATGGGGTCCTTGGCGGCACCCTTGTTGTCGTCCGATTGGTGGGACAATCCCGGCCAGGTGATGATCGAAGGGTTTGGCATCGTCAAACTCGTGGGTCTGCCGGACGCGAAAACGGTTGTGGGTACCGTTGTCAGCGCGATGCGGCGCACCGACGACGACGAACGGGAGATGTTTCTTGGCATGGCCACCCATGATGTGCGCGCGCCACTGCGCAACATTGCCCACCTTTGCGAGGAGTTATTGGTCGATTACCCGGACCCCGGCGATGGCCGCAACCGGCTTGTCCGCACCATCCGCGCGGTTTCGGACCGCACGCTGGCCATGACCGAAGAAATCCTGACCGCCGTTCAGGCCGACAGCCTGCAATATGCGCCATCCAGCGCAGTTGACCTTCAACCGCTCTGCGATCTGGTTTTCGCCACCCTTGACCCCACGGGGCGGCACGGGCTGAGAAGCGACCCTGCTTCGCTTATTGTCGAACGCCCGGTTCTGCAGATCGTGCTGCGCAACCTTGTCGACAATGCCATTCGCCATGGGGCTTCGGAAAGCGCGCTTAACATTCATGTCAGCGTTGCCGAAGCGGAACCCGGGCGGCTTTCGGTTTCGGTCGCCGACGATGGCCATGGGTTTACCGATTTGTCGCTGAAGTCACTGTCGGGAAACGACGTACGCTATGACAGCGGGTTCGGGCTTTATGGTATCCGGCGCCTGTTGCGCGCGCGGGGCGGCGGGGTCACCGCCGCCGCCGGGGCAGGCGGCAAGGGCAGCGTTGTGACGGTGACGCTTCCGGGTCGGTTGCGTCGGAAAGCGCCCGAGATTGCCCACGCCTCCTAAACTCAGGACGTGAAGTCATAGGCCCGCTCGCCATGCTGAGCGAGGTCAAGCCCGGTGGTCTCGGCCTCGGCATCGACGCGAATGCCGACAAGGGCCTTGGCCAATGTCGCGATTGCCAGCGTTGCAACAACCGTGAACAGCCCGACAATCACCAGGGCACCCAGTTGCGCCGTCCAACTGGCGTCAATCGGGTTGGTATCGGGGCGCAAACCGGCAAAGACCGCGATCATCAGGGTGCCAAAGATGCCGCCCACCCCGTGGACCGCAAAGACATCCAGCGTGTCGTCGATTTTCAGCTTGTTGCGCACCATGTTGACGGCCTCCTGACACATGACGCCAGCAACCGCTCCGATGATCAGCGCTTCGACGGGGCCGACAAATCCGCTGGCCGGAGTGATCGAGGCCAAGCCGGCAATCGTTCCCGTCACGAGGCCCACAAGCGAGGCCTTGCCGTACTTGATCTTTTCCCACAAAGCCCAGGTGAGGGAAGCCGTGGCCGCCGATATATGCGTGACCGTCAAAGCCATGGCCGCGCCGCCGTCGGCCGCCAGCTGCGAGCCACCGTTGAACCCGAACCAGCCGACCCAAAGCATCGCGGCCCCGATCATCACATAGCCGGGGTTGTGGGGCGGCTTGGTGGCATCGCGCCGCCGCCCAAGCATTACCGCCAGGATCAGTGCTGCAATCCCCGCGGTCTGGTGAACGACGATGCCCCCGGCGAAATCGCGAACCCCGGTCGCGCCGAATATCCCGCCATCCGACAATATGCCGCCACCCCAGATCCAGTGAACCACCGGCGCATAGCAAAGCAGCATCCAAAGCCCCGAAAACAGAAGGACAAATGCAAAGTTCACCCGTTCGACGTAAGCGCCGACGATGAGGGCCGGGGTGATGATCGCGAATGTCATCTGAAAGGCAAAGAACAGCACTTCGGGTAGCGTGCCCGACAGGCTGTCGGCGGTCACACCAGCCAGGAAGAACTTGCCCGTGCCGCCCCAAAGACCGCTGGAGCCTTCCCCGAAGGCGATGGAATAGCCGGCGGCAAACCACAAGACGCTCATCAGGCAGGCAATGGCATAGCAATGCATGAAGACGCTCAGAACGTTGCGCGACCGCACAAGGCCGCCGTAAAACAGGGCCAGCCCAGGCAGTGTCATGAACAATACCAATGCGGTGGCGGTGATGATCCAGGCGGTGTCTGCGGCAACCATGACGATCCCTCTTTGATGGTTTGGCGAACAGGAAGCCCAGTTCGCGGAGATGCAAAAGCCGGGAGGGGAAGTTAGGGGCGATTATCGGACGATGTTCACCGATTGCCTGATTTTCGGGCACTATCCTTGCGAAACGCTCAATATGTCAGCGCTTTTCGAGTGCCTTGCCCAGAAGCGTTATCGCATGAGCAACGCTGACGGCGCGCACATGGTGCCGACCGATCGCGCCGAATTGGTGCGTTTCCGACGTAACGCTGCCGTCCTGGGCCAGGCTAAAGCACACCATGCCTTCGGGTTTTGCAGCCGTGCCGCCCGGTCCTGCTACGCCGGTCACCGATGCAGCAATCTGGGCATCCGCGCGGGCGAGGGCGCCCTTGGCCATGGCGCGTGCGACTTCCTCGCTGACAGCGCCATATTGGGCGATCAGGTCGGGAGAGACGCCAAGAAGATCGGTTTTTGCGCTGTTGGAGTAAGTCACGAACCCCCGGTCGAACACGTCGGACGATCCGGCGATATCCGTCAGAGCGGCCGACACCAGCCCTCCGGTACAACTTTCGGCGGTGACAATTCTGATCCCGCGACTTCGGGCCAGGTCCAATAGCGTTTCGGGTGTCATGGTTGATCTGCCACAAAGAAGATGAACCCGGCATGGGCCAGTGTGGCCAGAGCAACCACGCCGAGTGCGGCAAAAACGCCGGCCCAGACATCGTCCAGCATGACACCAAGGGCATCGCCGCGCCGGTCTGCGCGCCCGATGATCCAGGGTTTCCAGATATCGAACAGGCGGAAAAGGAGAAATCCCGCGATGATCCCCGGCCAGAGCCGAAGGGGTGAAAGCCCCGCGTTCCAGGCACCGATGGCGACAGGCAAAAGCGCGATCCACTGGCCCACGACTTCGTCTATCACGATCCAGCTTGGGTCGTGATCCTGGGCGTTTGCTGTTTCGCGGGCGGTTGCAGAGGTGCCGACCCAGAACAGGATCGCGGCCCCGGCCACAAGGCCAATGACGCCCGCGATCTGGTACAAAGCCCAAGCGGCGGGCATGGCGGCCAGCGATCCCCAGGTGCCGGGGGCGGGGCGCAGAAATCCGGCTCCGAAAAAGCTGAGGATGAGGCGGCGCATCATGCGGACACCAGCGTTGCTGTGGCGAGCGCCGCAATGCCTTCGCCGCGACCGGTGAAACCAAGCGTTTCGGTGGTGGTTGCCTTGACGCTGATCCGGACCGCGGAAATGCCGGTGATGTCAGCAATGGTGTCGCGCATGGCCTGGGCGTGCGGTCCGATCTTGGGCGTTTCGCAGATGATCGTGCAATCAACGTGGATTACCCGAAACCCCCGGTTGGCGGCCAAAGCCACAGCGTGCGCCAGAAAGACATGGCTGGCGGTGCCTTTCCATTCCGGATCGGACGGGGGAAAGTGCTGGCCAATGTCACCCTCGGCCAGAGCGCCATAAATCGCGTCCGTAATCGCGTGCATGGCGACATCAGCATCCGAATGCCCGCTCAGGGCCATGTCATGGGGCACTCTGACCCCGCAGAGCGTTACATGGTTTCCCGGCTTGAACCGGTGGACGTCAAAGCCGTTGCCAAGGCGGATATCCATGAGCGCTGTCCTTTCTTGTGGTTGAGAAAGGGGTCTAGGCAATGCCAAGGCGGGTGACAATGGGCCGATCTGCGGTTGATTTGCACAAAAAATAGGCATATGCCGCTTTCCAATGCACAATGGCCCGCCGCGTGGCCCCGTATAGAGAGCCTTTCGACTTTCATCATGCCGATCACCTTGTCTGATATCACTCTGGATCCGCCTGTGATTCTGGCCCCCATGGCCGGGATTACCGATCTGCCGTTTCGCCAGCTTGTGGCGTCTTTCGGGGCCGGACTTGTGGTCAGCGAGATGGTGGCCAGCCAGGAAATGGTCCAGGCAAAACCCGGTGTGCGCGAAAAAGCGGAACTGGGGCTGACCGAAGCGGCGACCTCGGTGCAACTGGCGGGTCGTGACGCCTTTTGGATGGCCGAAGCCGCACGGCGCGTCGAAGCCGAGGGCGCGCGGATCATCGACATCAACATGGGCTGTCCTGCCAAGAAGGTGACGGGCGGGTTGTCGGGCTCGGCCCTGATGAAGACCCCGGATCACGCCATGTCGTTGATCGAGGCCGTGGTCCAGGCGGTTCAGGTGCCAGTCACGCTGAAAACCCGGCTGGGCTGGGACGACGCGTGTCTGAATGCCACAGAAATTGCCCGGCGCGCCGAATTGGCCGGTGTCCAGATGATCACGATTCATGGCCGCACACGCTGTCAGTTCTACAAAGGGCGGGCGGATTGGAGGGCGATCCGTGCCGTGAAGGACGCGGTGTCGATCCCGGTGATTGCCAACGGTGACATCCTGACCGCCAGCGATGCCCGGGCCGCATTGTCGGCGTCGGGCGCGGATGGTGTGATGATCGGGCGTGGCATCCAGGGCGCACCCTGGCGGCTGGCCGAAATTGCCCACGGCCTGGGGTTTGCTCCGGCTCCGACGATCCCTGAAGGCGAGCGCTTTCTGGCCATGGTCGCGGATCACTACCAATCGGCCCTTGCGTTCTATGGCGATGATCTGGGCGCGCGCGTTATCCGCAAGCATCTTGGCTGGTACATGGAGCGTGCGGGCACGCCGGGGCCGCTCAGAAGGCAAATACTGACGGGTGCGCCACCAGAGGTCATGGCGCTTCTGTCCGACGCATTGGTGCCTGCCTTCGCAAGAGATGCAGCATGACGGAGGCGACCAACGATCTTTGGCAATCCCTGCCGGTGCCCGCGATCATGTTTGACGCGGGAGATCTGATCGTCGATGCAAATCCGTCCGCAGAAAGTTTCTTGAACGCCTCGCTGAGGCAAGTGCAAGGCAAGCCGGTCTTTGACGCTCTGGCGATTGACGCTCCGGTCGATGAACAGGCCCGCCGGGCGCGCGACGACCAGACGCCTTTGTTCATGAACAATGTCGATGTGGGCACCGGCTTAGGCGCGCCGGTGAGTTGCAACATCCAGATCGGCCCGCTGCAGGATCATCCGGGGCACTTGTTGATGTTGCTGCAACCCCAGGTGCTGGCCGACCGCCTGGGGCGTGCCATGCCGGTGAAATCCGCGGCGAAGTCCGCGATTGGCATGGCCGAAATGCTGGCCCATGAAATCAAGAACCCACTTGCTGGAATTACCGGCGCGGCGCAGCTTTTGAGCATGAACCTTGGTGCCGACGACCAGGAACTGACCGACCTGATTGTCAGTGAAAGTCGCCGTATCCTGGCCCTGCTGGCGCAAGTCGAGCACTTTGGCAATCTGCGCCCGCCGGACTGCGCGGCGGTCAATATCCACGATCTGCTGGACCGGGCGCGGAAGTCTGCAAGCGTCGGATTTGCGGCTCATATGCGGTTGGTCGAAGATTACGACCCCTCGCTGCCGCCGACCTGGGTGGATGGGAATCAGTTGCTGCAAGTCTTTCTGAACCTGTTGAAAAATGCCGCAGAGGCGACGGGCGGTTCCCCGGGTACGATCCGGCTGCGCACCTATTACGACACGGCGCTCAGGCTGCGCCGGCAAGGGGGATCGGCGCCGTTGCCATTAACGGTCGAGATCATTGACGATGGCCCCGGTTTGCCGCCCGAGATCGCGGCGAACGTTTTTGATCCCTTCGTCTCTGGGCGCGAGAACGGCACCGGGCTGGGGCTGGCCCTGGTGTCGAAGATCATTTCCGACCACGACGGTTGGGTCAGCGTCGACAGCGGCCCGGGCCGAACCGTGTTTCGTATTTCCCTGCCAATGGCCTCGAAGGCGCAACAGGACGAAAAGAGGTAAGCCATGGACGGCACGATACTGGTCGCAGACGACGACAAGACGATCCGAACGGTTCTGACCCAGGCCTTGACCCGCGCGGGATGCAAGGTGCATGCGACGTCGTCGCTGGTGACGCTGATGAGGTGGGTGGACGAGGGCAAGGGCGATCTGGTGATCACCGACGTGATGATGCCGGACGGCAATGGCATCGAACAACTTCCGTTGATCAGTGAAAAGCGCCCGGGCCTTCCGGTGATCGTGATCTCGGCCCAAAACACGATTGTGACGGCGATCCAGGCAACCGAAGCCGATGCCTATGACTATCTGCCCAAGCCGTTTGACCTGCCCGATTTGATGAAGCGTGCCGGGCGTGCCCTGGAAATCCGCCGCCGGGTGTCGAATCCGGTCGTGGCCCCCCCTGCGGCGGCGGACGACCTTCCCCTCGTGGGGCGGACCCAGGGGATGCAGGCGCTTTATCAGGTTATCGCGCGCGTCATGAACACCGATCTTCCGGTGTTGATCCACGGTGAAAGCGGAACCGGGAAATCCCTGATTGCCAACATCATACATGATTTGAGTGACCGGCGGAGCCTGCCGTTTGTCGTGGCCACCGGCGCTGATCTTGAGACGATGGAGGGGCCGGCCAAGCTGATCAGCAGGGCGCGGGGCGGAACGCTTCTGTTTGACGAGGTGGCGGATCTTCCTGGCGAGGTGCAGGCCCGGATCGTGCGGATGCTGGACAGTTTCGACGACACCAGCCCGCGGGTGATCGCCACCAGCCAAAGCGATCTTTCGCTCCATCTGAAAGCCGGGCGGTTCCGTCAGGATCTGTACTATCGGCTGGACGGAGTGGCCCTTGACGTGCCGCCCCTGCGCGACCGGGTCGACGATATCGCGCCACTGGTCGAACATTTCGTTGCCTGCGCGGATCGCGACGGGTTGCCGGTTCGGGCGTTCGAGCCGAGTGCGATGGAGCTTATCCGGGCCTACAGTTGGCCCGGCAATGTGCGCCAGCTTGAAAACGCCGTGCGGCGGCTTTTGCTGACGGGCACCGAAGCGCTTGTCGGTCGGAGCGATGTCGAAACCGTTCTGGGCAGTCAGCCTGCGGTCGAACCTGCGGGCGGTGACGATGACCGGCTGTCAAGCTCGATTGCCCGGCATCTGCGGCGGTACTTCGATCTTCATGGGGGGCAGTTGCCGCCCTCTGGTCTTTACGAACGGATATTGCGCGAAATGGAAATGCCGTTGATCGAAATTGCCCTTGATGCGACCGGCGGAAATCAGGCGAAATGCGCAGATTTGCTGGGCATCAACCGGAATACGCTCAGAAAGAAGATCACCGATCTCGATATCCGCGTGACTCGGCGGCGCAAATTGATGTAAAACCGCAACATAACAGTGGCCAATCCGTGACTGTGGATAAGTGCCAACTAGATAGGGCGGTTGTCGCGAAGAGCGACACATCATTTGGATGAGGGCTGTGTGACCGGGCAGGCACGCGCAGGTTTGTGGGAAAAGGCCAATCGTCTCAGGCATTTGCGACGTGTTCGTAATGCTGCGACCATTGGGCTGGTGATCCTGGCACCAATCCTGGTGATGGCGACCTTCCTGGTTCTTGGGCCATTGGACCAGGCCTCCACCCCCCTGACATTGCGACTCGTCCTGTTGGCCGACCTTGTCTATGCGCTGGTCGTGGCGACGCTTGTGGCAACGCGGATCGCCTCGATGGTGGCGGCACGGCGCGCACGTTCGGCAGGATCCCGCCTGCACCTCAGATTGACCGGCGTCTTTGCCCTGATCGCCCTGATCCCGACCGTCATGGTGGCGATATTTGCCGGTATGACCATCAACGTCGGACTTGAGGGCTGGTTTTCTGACCGGGTCAGCAGCGTGGTGGGGGCATCGCTGTCGGCGGCCGAGGCTTATCAGGAAGATCAACGCCGTGATCTGGTCGAGGATGCCGAAAGTCTTGCGGATTTCCTGAACGCGGCGCGGCAACGGTCGGTCTTTATCTCGGACGGCGAATTGCGCCAGCTTCTGGGGCAGGGTCAGGGGTTGGTGCAACGTGGATTGCGCGAAGCGTTCGTGATCGACGGCACCGGGGAAATCCGGGCGCGCGGTGAACGGTCCTACCTGTTCGATTTCGAAAAGCCCGACACTTCGTCACTGGCCCGGGCGGCAGCTGGCGAAACCATGATCATCGAGGACCTTGAGACAGACGAGTTTCGGGCCCTGTTGCAGTTGGTCTCGTTTCCCGACCGGTATCTATATGTGTCGCGCAGCGTTGACGGCAGGATCATGGGCCTTTTGGATGACGCTGCGGAAACTGCTCAGCTTTACAACCAGTTAGAGGCCGAGCGCGGGCGGATCGTCTTTGAATTCGGGCTTTTGTACCTGGGGTTTGCGGTGATCCTGATCCTGGCGGCGATTTGGCTGGGGCTTTGGTTTGCCGAACGTCTGGCGCGCCCCGTGGGGCGGTTGGCGGGCGCAGCACAACGGGTTGGCGCCGGCGATCTGGACGTGCAGGTTCGCGAAGAACCCGGCGACGACGAGATCGCCATGCTGGGCCGCCTGTTCAACCAGATGACGCGCCAGTTGAAGGGGCAGCGGGACACGCTGTTGACCACGAACCAGCAGATTGAACGGCGTCGCAGGCTGTTCGATTCAGTGCTGTCTTCGGTCACCGCAGGCGTTATCGGTTTGGACGTAGACGGGCAGATCACCTTCATCAACCGGGCTGGCGAGCGCATTCTGAAGACCGAAGATGGTGCGCTTTCGACGCCGCTGCGCGTGGCGGTGCCCGAGTTCGGATCGTTGCTTGAACGTCTGAACAACAGCGACAAGGAAACCGAGCAGGACGAGGTGCGGGTGTCGCGCGGTGGTGTGGCCGAAACGCTTTTGGTCCGGATCGCGACCCGAAAAGGGGCCAATGGCGAAGACGAGGGATATGTCATCGCCTTTGACGACGTGACCGACTTGGTGACCGCACAGCGCATGGCCGCCTGGGGCGACGTTGCGCGCAGGATTGCCCACGAGATCAAGAACCCGCTGACTCCGATCCAGTTGTCGGCGGGACGGATCAAGCGCAAATTCCGCGATGCGGCTGGCGACCAAGCGGATCAACTGGATCAAATGACCGATGTGATCGTGCGTCAGACCGAGGATTTGCGCCGTATTGTCGACGAGTTTTCCAAGTTCGCCCGGATGCCAGAGCCCGACCGCAGTTTGCAGGACCTGACCCAGATCGTCCGCGATGCCGTCACGCTTCAGGAAACGACCGAGGCGCTTGAACTGACCGCCGATCTGCCGGAAAAACCAGTTCATGCCGATCTTGACACGACCATGATCGGCCAGGCTTTGACAAACCTGATCAAGAACGCAGGTGAAGCCATTGAAAGCCTTTCAGAAATCGGGAAAGCGCCTGACGGATACACACCGCGTGTGCATGTTGAAATGCACACCACGGAAAAGACGGCCGAAATACGAATTTCGGACAATGGCATTGGTCTTCCCGAGGACAGGTCTCGGCTGTTCGAACCCTATGTGACCACGCGCGCTAAGGGCACGGGTCTGGGATTGCCGATTGTGAAAAAGATTATCGAAGAGCATGGCGGAACGCTGATCCTGACGGATGCGGCACCGCTGGACGGATCGGGGCAAATAGGCGCCGCAGCCGTGATCAACCTGCCCCTGGTGGCAAGAAACGAGCAGACCGGCGACCTGAAGGTCGCAGAATAAGGAGATGCAAAAATGGGCGATATTCTGATTGTCGATGACGAACGCGACATACGCGAACTGATCTCGGACATCCTGAAGGACGAGGGGTTCGAAACCCGGCTGGCCGGCAACTCGGAAGAGGCCATGGCCGAAATGAACAAGGAACCGCCCGGGCTGATGATCCTGGATATCTGGCTGAAGGACAGCCGCATGGACGGTATCGACATTTTGAAGGCCGTGAAGCGCGATAATCCCGAAGTGCCGATCATCATCATTTCGGGCCACGGCAATATTGAAATCGCCGTCGCCGCGATCAAGCAGGGGGCCTATGACTTTATCGAAAAGCCCTTCAACATAGACCAGTTGATGGTTGTGATCACGCGGGCCATGGAAACCTCGCGTCTCAGGCGCGAAAACACCGAACTGCGGCGCAAGGATGTGACAACGGCGGATATGATCGGATCGTCGCCCTCCTTCCGCACATTGAAGTCGCAGTTGGACAAGGTCACAAAGTCGAACGGCCGGGTCATGCTGACCGGGCCCTCGGGGGCGGGAAAAGAGATCGCCGCGCGCTATATTCACGCCAATTCCGAGAAGGCCGAGGGGCCCTTTGTCACTGTCAATTCCGCTTCGATCGAGCCGGAACGCATGGAAGAAGTCCTGTTCGGGCGTGAAAGCACCGGGCGCGGGATCGAACCGGGATTGCTGGAACAGGCCCATGGCGGGGTGATTTTCTTTGACGAGATTGCCGACATGCCTTCGGGCACACAGTCCAAGATCCTCCGGGTTCTGACCGAGCAGCAATTTCAACGTGTTGGCGGCGCCGACATGGTGCGGGTCGATTTACGGGTTATTTCATCGACCACGCGCAACCTTGAAGCAGAGGTCGACGTCGGCAATTTCCGTCAGGAGCTGTTTCACCGCTTGAACGTGGTGCCGATAGATGTACCGAGCTTGTCTGAACGGCGCGAGGATGTGCCGGAACTGGCCGTGCATTTCATCGAAGCGTTCAACAAGAACCAGGGTCTGCCGTTACGCACGCTGTCTGAAGAAGCGGTTGCCATGCTTCAGACAATGAACTGGCCCGGAAACGTGCGCCAGCTGAAGAACGTGATCGAACGTGTGTTGATCCTTGGGTCTGACAAGGGGGAAATCGCGGCGGCAGAGATCCCCGGCGAAACCCAGTCGGACGAGGCCGAGGAGGGCCGTGTGGTTCTGTCTGGCAGCCTTGCCACTTTGCCCTTGCGCGAAGCACGCGAGTTGTTCGAGCGCGAGTATTTGCTGACCCAGATCAACCGCTTTGGCGGCAACATCAGCCGCACCGCGGGATTTGTCGGCATGGAACGTTCGGCGCTGCACAGAAAGCTGAAATCGCTGAATGTGGTTACGTCGTCGCGGTCCGGCGCACGTGTTGCCACCGTGGCCGAGGAAAGCGCCGAGGAAGACGCTTGAAGCCGATGAATTAGGCGTTTGTAAATCCATTCCGGAATATCAGGTTCGGAATGGTCTCGCTTAGCGTCGTTACTCATGCGTTTGAGATTTCGTCCGTCCCCATGTTGCTGGTGGCGCCTGACGGAACCGTCAAGCTTGCCAACGGGGAATTTCTGACCCTTTTCGGTTATGAACAAAGCGAACTTCTGGGTGGCACCATTGACTGCCTGCTTCCGGACGGGCTGCGCGAACGCCACAGCCAGTATGTCTCGGCTTACCTGCGTGTCCCGGCCAAAAGGGCCATGGGGCTTGGCAGATCGCTGGTTGGGCTTGCCAAATCGGGCGAAGCAATCCCGCTTGAACTTGGTTTGAACACCATCGACATCGAAGGCGAGGTTCACTGCATTGTTGTTGCTGTCGATCTGCGCATGCAGGTCGGGCACGAGCAGAAAATGGAACTGGCCATGGAAGCCGCGGCAACGGCGATGATCATGACCGACCCCGACGGGCTGATCGTTCTGGTCAATGCGGCGACCGAAAAGCTGTCCGGCTATACCCGGGACGAACTTTTGGGCAACCCTGTCGAGCTTTTGGTGCCGAAGGCGCAACGGATTGCGCACCGTGTGTTTCGCTCGAACTATGCCACTATGCCTGAGCGGCGCGATATGTCGGCGGGCCGCCCCATTTCGGTGCTGACCAAAACCCACGAGGTCATCCCGGTCGAGGTGTCGCTGACCCCTGTGGCAACCCCCGAAGGCAAGATGGTCATGAGCACCATCGTCGATCTGCGCGAAAGAATTGCGGCAGAAGAAGCAGTCAGGCGCAAGAACGAAGAGCTGGACACTTTGAACAGAAACCTGACCGAAATAAACGGTGAGTTGTCGCAATTCACCTATGCGGTCAGCCACGATTTGAAGGCGCCGCTTGCTTCGATCCAGGGGCTGTTGCGGATCATGCTTGAAGATCTGGATCTGGGGCAAGTTGATGATGTGCGTGAAAATATTGTCCGCGTCACCGGGCTTTGCGAGCGTTACAGTACAAAGGTCGAGCGCGTTTACAACTTGTCGCGCAGTCCGCGAGAAGTGACACCAAGCCAGGTTGATCTGGATGAAATGCTGACAGAGATTTGGCGCGACATTACCGCCGATGTCACAATGCCCGCCCATCTGACGCGCAAACTTGACGTGCGCCAGGTAACAGCCAGCCAGCCCAGCCTTGAGGTGGTTCTGCAGAACCTGCTGGCCAATGCCCTGCGCTTTCACGATCCTGACAAGCCTGCTGTCGAGGTTTTGGTCGGCTCGCAGGTGATCGGGCACGATGTTCAGATCAGTGTGTCGGACAATGGTGTCGGAATACCAAAGGAATACCACAAGCGGGTATTTGACATATTCAAGCGTGTCGACAATCGAGGCGGCGACGGGATCGGGTTGGCTGTGGTGCAAAAGCATATCGACAGCCTTGGTGGAAGCGTCTCGGTGGACAGCGCCGTCGGTGAAGGCACCACCATTCATGTCCAATTGTCCAACCCGAAGGAGAGTGCGGAATGCGTATCCCGGTCTTCATAGTGGACGATGAAGAGGTCGACCGCCTTATCGCCCGGGTGCGGATCGAGCGATCCGAACACGCCGAACACTTCGGGCCGATTGTCGAGGTTGAAACAGGCGACCGGTTTCTTTGCGACCATTTGGATCGTGACGCGTTTCGATCCCCGGGTGCATTGCGCCCGTTGGTTTTGATGGACATCAACATGCCCGGACGCAACGGTTTTGAAACGGTCGAGGAATTGACCCGCAAGTGCCAACAGGGCGCATTGCCAAACGGTGTGGTTGTCGTGATGTTTTCAACCTCTGACGACGACCGTGACCGCGCGCGTGCCGAAAGTCTGTCCCTGGTCAGCGGGCAGATCTACAAGCCTTTCAAAACCTCGGACATTGACATGATCCTGTCGATCTATGAAGCGGATGGGCTTGCCACCCTGTCAGCGCCTGGCCAGTTGCCATAGCCCTTTTGACTTCTGCGTGTGCCCGAACGGTCCAAAATGGTGCGTTTTGGCGGGTTTAGGTGCCAGAAACGGGCGATTTCTCCGGTTTTCGTGCTGAGGGCCTGGCGCCACGGAAAGGGGCTCATTTCTTTGCACGTCGCTTGATCCCTGCCGCCGCCCATGCCAGACAGGCTGAACCGGAACGGCCACGGGGCTTTGCATGAAGGTTATCATCTGTGGCGCGGGCCAGGTTGGCTGGCAGATTGCGCGGCATCTCTCGGGCGAAAGAAACGACGTGACTGTCGTTGACAACAATCCGGAGCTTGTTCGGAGAGTCTCGGACACCTTGGATGTGCAGGGGATTGTCGGTCACGCCAGCTATCCCGACATCCTTGAAAGGGCCGGCGCGCGCGATGCCGACATGATTATTGCCGCCACGCATTCCGACGAGGTGAACATGGTGACCTGCCAGGTCGCCCATTCGATGTTTGAAGTTCCGCGCAAAATCGCGCGTCTCAGGGCACAAAGCTATCTGACGGCAATCTATTCCGACCTGTACCGGCGCGATCATATGCCGATCGATGTGGTGATCAGCCCCGAACGCGAAGTGGCCGAAGCTGCCCTGCGTCGTCTGAGTGCGCCGGCGGCCTTTGACACCGAGCTGTTTCTTGAGGGCAAGGCGCAGCTTCTGGGTATTCAACTGGACGAGGATTGTCCGGTCCTGAACACACCTCTCAGACAGTTGACCGACCTCTTTTCGACCCTGCGCGCGATTGTGGTTGCCGTGCGGCGCAACGGCAAATTGTTCGCCGCCGATCCCGGCGATCAGCTTTTTGCCGACGATCAGGTCTATGTCATGAGCCACTTCGAGGACATGACCCGGACGTTCGAGATTTTCGGCAAGATCATCCACCGGCAGGAACGTGTGGTCATTATTGGCGGCGGCAACGTCGGGCTTGCCGTGGCGATGGCACTTGAGGGGCGGGCCGAAAGGTTGCGGGCGCGCGTCATCGAGAAGAACCGGGCGTGCGCAGAGCGGGCGGCCGATGCGCTTGAACGCACGATTGTGTTGAATGGCGATGGCATGAATTCCGATCTTTTGGCCGAAGCCGGGATTGATCGGGCCGACGCCATTCTTGCCGTGACCGACGATGACAACACCAACCTTCTGGCATCGGTCCGTGCCAAACAGGCCGGGTGTCCCATGGCGATTGCGCTGGTCAATGACCCCACGCTCGTGCCTCTCATGGAGCCGTTGCAGATTGACGCCTATATCAACCCGCGCGCAACGACCGTCAGTTCGATATTGCGACACATCCGCCATGGCCGTGTCAGGGGGGTCTATTCGATTGGGGATGCCGAAGCCGAGGTGATCGAGGCGCAGATCCTGTCGCCATCTTCGCTGGCCGGTCGCCAAATCCGCGACATTGATTTTCCAAGCGGTGTGCTTGTGGGTGCCGTCATGAAGGATGGTGAAATGGTCAAGCCAACCGGATCGACGCGGATCGACGAAGGCGATGTGATCGTGGTCTTTGCGCTTGCCGAAGACGTGCCCGAGGTCGAGCGTCTTTTTCAGGTCTCGATCGACTTTTTCTGATGCGGTTTTTCAATGACAAGCCATTGATCGTCGTTCTGATCGGGATCGGCGCGGCCGCAATGCTGGTGCCGGCGCTGCATGCCTTGCTGATTGATGATCACGCGACATCGCGGGCGTTTCTTTATTCGGCAATTCTTTTCGGTGTCTTTTTCCTGATGGTCTCACTTGCAACCACGGGAATGCGGATCAGGCGTCAGGGGCGCAGCCACCTGATTTCGATCCTGGCCACGATGACCGTTTTGCCGCTGATGCTGGCCGTTCCGTTCTCCGAAGCGGTGCCGGACACCAGGTTTCTGAACGCCTATGTCGAAATGGTGTCGTCCATTACCACGACGGGACTGACCCTGTTCGAGCCCGATCGGTTGCCTGCTTCGGTCCATCTGTGGCGCGCCATCGTTGGCTGGCTTGGCGGCTTTTTCATGTGGGTTACGGCGATTGCGGTGATGGCGCCGCTTAGCCTTGGCGGTTTCGAAATCACGTCAAGCGCCGAGATCGGGCAAGGCGCAAGGCAGATCCATAACATCGCCGACCCTTCGATGCGGCTTAGGCGGTTCGGGGCACGGTTCTTTCCGATCTATGTTGGTTTGACCATGGTGCTTTGGCTGACGCTTTACATGGCTGGCGATACGCCGCTCATTGGGCTTTGTCACGCAATGTCAACGCTTGCGACTTCGGGCATTTCTCCGGTTGGCGGGCTGGAGGGAAGCGGAGCGGGCCAAAAGGGCGAAGTTGTCATCCTGCTGTTCTTTGTCTTCGCGCTGTCCCGGCGGACATTCACAGGCGACGACCAAAGCAACAGTGTGAAAAGCGTCTGGACCGATCCCGAGATGCGATTGGGCTTACTGATTTCGGTCGGCCTGGCGCTTCTTTTGTTTCTCAGACACTGGGTCGTCAGCTTTGAAGAGGGCGCCGAAGTCACGATTATGGAAGGCCTGCGCGGTTTTTGGGGCGCTTTGTTCACGGTGACGTCTTTTTTGACCACCACTGGATTTGAGTCGGTCGAATGGGAATCCGCGCAAGCCTGGTCCGGGTTCGGTGCGCCGGGTGTTCTGCTGCTGGGGCTTGCTGTATTTGGCGGCGGTGTCGCCACAACGGCGGGCGGCGTGAAGCTTTTGCGGGTCTATGCGCTTTATCAACACGGGATGCGCGAGATGGAAAAGCTGGTGCAACCCTCGTCGATCAGTGGTGCCGGGGAACACGGGCGCCGATTTCGCCGCCAGGGTGCGTTTGCGGCCTGGGTGTTTTTCATGCTGTTCGCGATCTCGATTGCCGCGGTCATGGTGGGGTTTTCCCTGATTGGTGGTGTCGATTTTGAAGAAGCCATGATCCTGACCATCGCGGCCTTGTCGACCACCGGCCCCTTGACCGAAATCGCTGGCGACGCACCGGTGAACCTTGCACAGCTTGGGGACGGCGCCCGCTGGCTTTTGTGCGCAGCCATGGTGTTGGGGCGACTGGAGGCCTTGGCCATAATCGCGCTTTTGAACCCGGAGTTCTGGCGCTGACCCGTCTAAGGCGCTGAAATTTCCGCAGTAAAAGTCCGAATCGGACCTAAAAAAGGGCTGGTCACTCGGTTAACCGGCCTTCATATTGGCCCTACCCATCAAGGATCGGCCAAAAATGGCTGCAAAAATATAAGGCTATGAGTCATGGCTACGGATAGACAGAATTTACAGGACGCCTTTTTGAACCACGTCCGCAAGACGAAGGTTCCGGTCACAATTTTTCTCATCAACGGCGTCAAGCTTCAGGGTGTTATTACCTGGTTCGATAATTTTTGCGTTTTGCTGCGTCGGGACGGACAATCGCAGCTTGTTTACAAACATGCCATTTCGACGATTATGCCATCTCAGCCGATTTCGCTTTATGAAGGTGAAGAATAACGGTGGGAACCGATAGCGAAGGGACTCGTGCCCTTGTGCTTCATCCCGATATCGCCGGGCAATCTGGACAACGGAATGCGGATTTCGCACTGGAAGAAGCTGTGTCTCTTGCCGAGGCATTGCCGGGGTTAACGCTTGCCGGCGCCGAAGTGGTTCGATTGGTCAAGGCACACCCTGGAATGCTGTTCGGCAAGGGCAAGGTTCAGGAACTGGGTGCCCGGATCAAGGCTGACGACATTGAACTGGTGCTGATCGACGGTCCGGTCAGCCCGGTACAGCAACGCAATCTTGAGCGGGACTGGAAAGTGAAGCTTTTGGACCGTACCGGTCTGATCCTTGAAATCTTCTCCGACCGGGCTGCAACGCGGGAGGGTGTCTTGCAGGTCGAAATGGCGGCCCTTTCCTATCAGCGGACACGGCTGGTGCGGGCCTGGACCCACCTGGAACGGCAGCGCGGCGGATTGGGGTTTGTCGGCGGTCCGGGCGAAACTCAGATCGAAGCCGACCGGCGCGCCATTGACGCCCAACTGGTGCGGTTGAAACGTCAGTTGGACAAGGTCGTAAAGACCCGCACCCTTCATCGCTCGGCCCGCGCCAAGGTGCCTTATCCGATCGTGGCCCTGGTTGGGTATACGAACGCGGGGAAGTCGACGATCTTCAATCGTTTGACCGGGGCCAAGGTTCTGGCCAAGGACATGCTGTTTGCAACGCTTGATCCCACGATGCGTGCGGTCACTCTGCCGGGGTCGGGGCGCGAGGTGATCCTGTCGGACACGGTTGGCTTCATCTCGGACTTGCCGACCGAATTGGTGGCGGCGTTTCGGGCGACACTGGAAGAAGTGCTTGAGGCAGATGTCATTCTTCATGTGCGCGATATTTCGCATCCTGAAACCGAGGAACAGCATCGCGACGTGATGACCATTCTTGACAACCTGGGCGTCGGCGAAGACCGGCGGGTGATCGAGGTCTGGAACAAGATCGACCGCGTGCCGATAGACCAGCGTGAACCCCTGCAAACGGCGGCAAGTCGACACGATGCGGCGGTGGTGACCTCGGCCTTGTCCGACAAGGGCATTGATCCACTTTTGCAGGCCGTCGAGGCCGCATTGGATCAGGATCGCCGACAAGTCACCCTGGAACTACCTCACTCGGAAGGCCGCAAGCGGGCCTGGCTTCACGAGGAAGGTGTGGTGACGGATGAAACCGAGACCGACACCGGTACCCGGGTCAGCGTCAGTTGGACCGAAGCTCAGGCCGTGCGTTTTTCACGGCTATAGGCCGTTTCGCGCCAAACCTCGGCTTCGCGGGCGGTGAGGCAGGGATAAGCGGTCTTGCCGGGGTCTGGGACGATGGCGCGGATCATATGCGCCTCTGCCTTGGGCACCGAAGCAAGGGCCACATCCCCTGCATAGAGACTTTCGCTTTCACAGCCGTTCGCCCGGACACACTCGTGGGTGTCGCAGAGGAAATGCACGTACATCATGTCTTGCAGCGGTGCCGGTCGGCTCCAGGGTAAATCCCGGGCGGCGACAAAGGCGGCTTCGATGCCGAACAATTGCTCGATCGCGGGATCCCGTACCAGAATGCGGTGCAAAGCGGAAACGATCAGATCCGTCGCGGGGCCAGCCTCGGCCATGGCCCCGGCAGGAATGAGGTAGGGGCGCATTGGCTCGAATATCGAAAGCTCTTTGGCCGTGAAGCGTCGGCTGGTCACCAGACGAATGGGCGCGCTATTTCCCGACGTGGTCAGAACGCGATCTTCAACCGTCAAATCCTCGACCGGGCGGGCGCCGTCAACGGTTTCGATCAACGTGCCCGCAGCATAGCAGACATAGGTGTTGTTGATCGAATGCGCTCCGTTTGGAAAGGCGTCCATGATATCGAACCAGGTGGTCGATCCGTCACTGTCGCGCAGAAAGAAAAACCTGTCGCCGTTCGACAGGGTCAGAACCAGGATTTCTTCACCGCGCAGGTCAGTGCCGTTCACATTGCTGAGCTTGTTGGTTTGGGGAAGAAACCCGCCGAATTCCAAGGTGAACGTCAGGGGATTTGAGGTGTCGCCATCCAGATAGACAACGGTGTCTGGATCCGGTGAGCCGTCGTTGAATTCAAGATCTTCGTCGCCGCCCGAGGCAGCTTCGAAAGTCAGCAAGGTCGTTGGTACCTGACTGGTGCTTCTGGCATTCAGGGACGCATTGTTCGCTGTTGAACTGTCGCCCCGTGCATAGACCGAAAATGGCATGACCTGTCCTTATCGCCCCATGAAAAGTTATGCGAGTTTTGAGGCCCTGGTAAGGGGAAAATTCACTTGGGCGGGATCAAATTGATGATGCCGACGGCCCCGGCCCGCGCCAGATTGGGATCGAGCGTCATCGGGATGTATTCGCCCCGCCGCCAAAGCTCGCCCAGATCGTCGTAATGGCGGCTAAGCGGGTGACCCGACTGACCGGTCGAAATCACGAAGACCGAACTGTCGGGGTCAGAGAAATCGTAAACCCCGCGATACCCCGCGCCATGGGTGTTCAGGAACGGCTCTGGCCCTTTGCCCAGGGTCAGACCGCGTAGCAGGGTGTTGTCGCCGCCAGAGGTGGATTGGCGGATGTTGACCAGCCAGGAAAACCAGCCGACCTCGCCCAGAACCGGGTGGTTATGGGTGGCCTGATGCGCGTCGCCCCATCTGAGCGATTCCAGCGCCTGCCCATAGGTTTCGTCGATCCAGACCAGGGCATCATCCAGCGACAGCCGGGCGATGTCTGTGCAGGTTTCTCTGGCGGCGGATTGGATGATGTCACACCAGGCGGACGCGCCGTCGATATCGCGATAGACCCGTTCCAGAAAGATCGGGCGGGGGCGGCGGAACCGGTCGGCCAGGGTGCCAAGTTCGTCGCGCACAAGACGATCCTGAAGCTCACGCATCCAGGCCATATAAATCAGGGGTTCGGGCAGATGTTCGTTCATCTCGCCGTTCCAGCCCGCCAATAGGTTCAAAGCATCGCGGCGGCGGCGCTCGGGGGTGCCTTCGGCGGCGGCTTCGCCGGTGAACCACAGGTCCCGCGCCACAAGCGGCAACAGGGTGCGCGCGGTGACCGACACGGTGTCCAGTTGTGCTTCGATGAAGCTTTCGCGCGTGTGAACCTCGCGGGTCTGCATCAGGCGTTCCCACCTTTGCACGCGTTGCGTGTCGCCCCACCGGAAACTCATGTGCAAAGGAAAGGGTCGGTCGATCACCTTGTTGTTGGTGTTGCCGATGATTCCGCCTTCGGGATCAAGAAACGCCGGGTTTGACTTATAGGGCAGGCTGCCCTGCCAGCGGTTTTCGGCCAACCATCCAGGGGCGGGCATCCGGCCTTTGGTCTGGTGGCGGGCGGCGCGGCGCGGAAGCTGACCGATTACCTTCATTGCAACCCGCTCGCGGTCCACCAAAGTCAGGTTCTGCGGTGGTGCCGCGAAATCCTCGCCAGCGGCGATCGCCTCGTCGATGGTGCCCGCGCGCATGATCCCGAACATCGCCTGAGCCGAAGTGTCTTGGGTTCCAAAGGCCGTCCAACTGACCGAAGCGACATGTCCGCGCGGCGTGACGGCGCCAAGGTTGTAATGGGAGCCCGGCAAGATCGGGCCGTTCTCGCTCCAGCGCAGGGTGGCGGTGACGGGATCTGCGTCCTTGATCGAAATGATCGACTGGCGCGATGCCAAAGGGCGCCATCCCTTGGGGGTCATTACCTCTTCGGGATTGTTCGGGTTCAGTTTTTCGAAATACACGTCCTGATCGTCGGCATAGGACGACGTCATTGCCCAGCCAAGGCGCTCGGAACGGCCAACCAGGACAGCGGGCGCACCCGGGACCGTGCCGCCGATCACGCCGCCCGTGGCCAGTTCCAGCCGCGCCAGATACCAGATCGAAGGG
>JABDJO010000100.1 GCA_013002465.1 Silicimonas sp.
TGCCGGGCGACAACCTGAAGTTCGAGGTCGAGCTGATCTATCCGATCGCCATGGAAGACGGTTTGCGTTTCGCGATCCGCGAAGGCGGCCGCACGGTCGGCTCGGGCGTCGTATCGAAGATCATCGAATAGGCGGGACGGGGTACCACAAAAAAAGAACAGGGCCGCCCAACCGGCCGGCCCTGTTTCATTGCAGTCTTCGGGACTTACTTCTGCAGGAAGAAGCTGCGAACAACGTGGCCTTTTTCACCGTCTTCGGCGCTGTAAATGCCGTTCAGCAGCGACGCGATTTCGGTATCGGTAAGAGCGGACACATCTGCGTTAGGCGCATAGCGTTGGATTTCGGCGACGTCCGTGGCCGAGTCGACCATTGCAGTGGCACCGGTTGCGATTGTAGCGGCCAGGGCAGTCATTGCGATAAGAGTTTTCATGAGTTCATTCCTTTGAGTTTCTGTGTGGCTGGCAGTGTTTGCTGCCGATGACTGAGAGTTAGGGTCGAATGGTCAGCAGTTGAATTCACGAAAATGCACAAGCCGGTCGCGCGGATGTGGGCTTGAAAAAGGCGCGGGCGCCATACTCTGCGCAGGCGCACCAAAGCCGTGCCTCTTTGCACAAATGCGTAAGGGAAATCCCTTGTTTTTAAGGATCTGTGAATGTGAAACACCGCTCACGGAACTGCGACTGTCCGGTCAGGCGAGAAATTTTTGACCAGATGGTCTGAAACTTTGGGTGACAATCTGGTGAGTGGATTCCCCTGCGCCGCTCGCCCGCGCGTGAAATGACCCGCAATTGCAGTGAGGTCTTTGCAACAATTGTGAAAAGCAGTGCCCGAATTACCTAAAAATCGCCGCAAAATCTGCGCGGTTGTTCTTCAAGAACCTGGACAACAGCTGGGAAATCGGGGCGTCGGAGCGCTTTGGCATGTCTAAAGTTCGGGCAATCGTATTGATTTGTCTGTTTGCGGCCTCGCCTGTGGTTGCAAAGCCCCTGATCACGTCTTCCGAAGAAACCGTGGCCCGGGTTTGCCTTGCACGCACTGAAACTCCGCCCCGAATTGTCGAGGCCTGCGATGCTGCGCTGACAGATGCCACGTTAACAAGTGCGCAACGGGTTGAACTGCTGATTGCGCGGGCCGATGGATACCTTTGGCAAGAGATGTACGACGCTGCGGTTCGCGGGTATCGCGAGGCAACTGCAGCAGATCCGCAGTCGGTCGAGGCGTGGAACGGTCTTGGCTGGGCGCTTTGGGAAGCGCAGGGTGATGAAGCGGCCTATGAGGCGTTTGAGAGGTCCGTGTCGATTGACGTCTCGGTGCAGGGGCTTGGCGGCAAGGCGGCCACGGCAAGGCGGTTAGGGTATATCGACAACGCGACCGCGCGAGAAATGCTGCAGGCATCGCTAAGCATTGACCCTGATTATATCTGGGCTGTCCGCGAAATCGCCTGGAGCCTTCTGGAAGACAAGGACTACTCGGCCTCGGCAACACAGTTTCAAGCCGCGCTTGATATCGAGCCCCGCGACGCCAATGCCCGATATGGTCTCGGACGCACGAAACTGTCCTCTGGCGACCATGACGGCGCACTTGAGCTGTTCAATGCCGTTCTGCTGGATTCGCCTGATGACTTTGCAACCCAAGTCTATCGGATCATTGCTCTTCGAAATCTGGATCGGAACGCGCAAGCCTTGCGGTTTGCGGACCGGATGATTGAAGCCTACCCCGAAAGGGCCTCGGGCTATATCGAGCGTGGTCAGGCGTTGATTGCCCTGCAGCGGCGTGCCGAGGCGATTGAAACCTACGCGCACGCGGAAACGGCGGTCGGTCCCAACAATGCCATTCTGTACTGGTATGCGGACGCATTGACGATCGACGGCCGATTTGGCGAGGCGCTCAGTGTCATTGAAAGAGGCTTGTCGCTGGATGGGGTCGATTATTCGGACCATCTGCTCAGAAGCTACATCGCGCTTGAAATGAAAAACTATTCGCTTGCCCGCTTGGCCGCAGAGGCTTCGCTGGCCACCGGCGTCGATGATCCCTGGGCGCATTACTATATTGCCATCACCCTGATACACGACGGCGAAATATCCGAGGGCCTGTCGCGATTTGAACGTGCGATGCACATCGGCCTGCCCGGCGATAGGGTCGGCGCCTTTGCCTCGGAACTCATTAGCGCGGGCAAGTATGTCGAAGCGGCCCAGCTACGGCTCAAATATTGAAACAGGCGCCTTCGCGCTTGATTCCCTTTCGGCGACAGTCTAACCAATCGTTCGGCCTTAGGGGTGTAGCTCAGTTGGTAGAGCATCGGTCTCCAAAACCGAGGGTCGGGGGTTCGAGCCCCTCCGCCCCTGCCAGGCCCTGATCGGCGCGACCGCGCGATTTTCGGTCTTTTTGACACATTTTTGCCAGTTTATGGTGATTGTCTCGGCTCAGGCATGATTATGACCGGAGGCCGTCATGTTTCGCATGTTCAGCTTTTTGCCGCCAATCGGATGCTATGTGCTTGCGATTGCTGTGGCGGTTGGCACCTACTCATTTCAGTCCTCGCTCGACACTGGCGAGGGTAATCTGCAGTCGCAGGTGACGCTTGTGGGCGGAATACTGGCGTTTCTTCTTGTGTTCGCGGGCTTTCAGAAGTCGATCGAACAAAAGGGTGAGGCGCAGAAGCCCCGGGTTTCCAGCGCCGAGGTCATGCAGAAACTCACGCCAACGGAATCGGGAACACCGGACCCTGATCTGGACATTCCGCCTCAGTCCCTCACAGGTCCGGCCGATGACTCGCCCCTGGGTCGGGTGCGCGCACGTTCGGAAACGATGGAGGTCTGACCACAGGGTCGGATCAAGCGCGGATACCATTTTGACCTGATCAAGTTCGTTTGTGGACGTCTCAAGGGTTGAAACGGCCATGCTAAGCGCGTATCTGCGCGCAAAGCCTAAAGGATGGGACATGGCCCTTACGAACCCGCTTCAGTTTATTCAGCAAGTCCGCGCCGAAGTTGCCAAAGTTGTCTGGCCGACACGGCGCGAAGTCGTGCTGACCTCGGTCATGGTCTTCATGTTGGCGATGTTTACCGCCGCTTTCTTTTTCCTCGTCGACTTTCTGATCAGGAAGGGCCTTCAGGGCATCCTGACCATGTTCGGCTAGTGCTTTAGTCGGACAACTGGTCCAGCGTCAGTTTTCCTTCGCCCAACAGCTTTCGATACATCGCGACATCTTTTTCGATGGCGTCGTCCAAGGGCGTATGTGGAACCGTTCCCAGAAGGTCGGCGAGCCCGTCACCGGCCAAATTCGCCGGGAAGGGCAAGGCGGTGTCTTTTTCGCAGGTGATCCGTGCGTCGGGATATCGGTCGTTCAACAGGGCAGTGAAATCGGCCACGGTGATCACGTCGTTTCGCAGGTTGCAGACCCTTGCTCCGGTTACTTGTGCATCCGCGCATCCAATGAATATTTCGGCCACGTCGCTGGCGTGTTGCAGGGCGATCTCGCCGCTGAACCGGATATGAAACGCATTACCGGCGGCGGCGGCAAGAATGGCCTTCGCGCAATCTGCCGACACGCCCTGATCACGCGCGACGCCATAGACGACATAGGGCCTCAGTCCGATGCTGCCCACGCCCCAGTCGGTCGCATAAATCCGGGCGGTGCCCTCGTTGGCCACTTTGTAGACACCATAAAGCGTGTGGGGATCGGGACCGGCACTATCGGGCAGGGGCCAGGTGTCATAAACGTCTGGCGGACCAAGAGCGGCCAGTGAACTGGCATAGGCCAGCCCGGTCACGCCGCTGGCGCGAGCGGCTTCGAAAATATTGACCGTGCCGGTGACATTGACGGCGGCACCAAGGGGTGGATTGGCGCGACAGAACGGAATTTGCAGTCCGGCCAGATGAATGATCCGCGTGACACCTTCTGCCGACACTGTATCGACCACGGCCCGGGTATCGGTGACATCAAGCACATGCCAAGTGATGGCGGCGATCTCCTCCTCACTCATCAAAAGGCGTGGGCGAACCGGGTCCGTGGCCAGATCGGTGGCAATGACGCGAGCACCGCGATCGGTCAAATGCCGCAGCACCCAGGCGCCAATACATCCCATTGCACCCGTGACTAGATAGGTCTCTTTGGCCATCGTCCCGCCCTTTCCGTGAAAACTGCTGGGACGCAGTCTTGGCCTGTCCGCGCGCAATGGCAAGAGACGACGACCGCCCACGTGCAACAGCACTTGAAACACTCTGGCGCAGGGTGTATCCCGCCCGCGACTCCCCGACAGTACGACGCTTCTTCAAACCACAAGCGAAATCTGTCCGGTACAACCCCGATCGGCCCTGTGGCCGACACTCTGAGAGAAGGAAGGTCCATGGCCAAGCGCTGGTATTCGGTGAGCGTGCTTTCGAACTTTGAAAAGAAAGTTGCCGAGCAGATCCGTCATTCGGTTGAAGACGCCGGCCTGGAAGATCAGATCGAAGAGGTTCTGGTTCCCACAGAAGAAGTCATTGAAATCCGCCGCGGCAAAAAAGTAACCGCCGAGCGTCGGTTCATGCCGGGTTACGTGCTGGTGCGAATGGAGATGTCGGACGAGGGGTATCACCTGATCAACTCGATCAACCGCGTCACCGGCTTTCTTGGCCCGCAGGGCCGCCCGATGCCGATGCGCGATGCCGAGGTGAACGCGATCCTGAACCGCGTCGAAGAGGGCGAGACCGCACCGAAGCTGATGATCTCGTTCGAAGTCGGCGAGCAGGTCAAGGTCAACGATGGCCCCTTCGAGGATTTCGACGGCACCGTGGAAGAGGTCGACGAAGACAATCAGCGTCTGAAGGTGACCGTTTCGATCTTTGGCCGGGCAACGCCGGTCGAATTGGAGTTCACGCAGGTTTCAAAGCAGGGTTGATGAGTGCCAATTCGCTCAACGCAAAGGCGGCAGATTTTGCCGCCTTTGTTGTGAGTCAGCTCTTTTTCATTGGGCAAGTGCTGATCCCAAAGATCGAATAGATCGGGCAGGTGCCAATCAGGCCCGTAACAAGCGGCACTATGCCAATCCAGCCCCAAGCGGTTTGTGGCCCTTCAAAGACCAATGACAAGGTCGCCAGACCCAAGATGACTCTTAGGATGCGATCGGTAGTTCCTTCGTTTCGGGTCATGTTTCCCTCCAATGACAATATGGAAAAGATATCGGAATATGCCCAGTGCAGTTGGTGACAATGTCACCTAGTATCTGCGGCAATCTGTTCCAGCTTATTGATATTCAGCAGGGAAATCGTTCCTCGGCCAAGTTCCACCAGTTCGTCCCTGGCAAATTCCGCAAGCCGCCGCGAGACGAATGCGCGACCAGATGCCGTTTCACGGGCAAGCTGGTCGTGGGTGGTGTGTACAACTCCGCCATCATCGCGAAGCTTCAACAGTACCCGTGCAAGTCGTGCGTCAAAACCAGTCAGCGCGACATCTTCGACCAGATTCTCAAAATCGGTGAACCTATTGGCGACGGACACAAATAGATCCTCCCGGAAATTCGGGTCGTTTGCCAGCTTCTCGCGAAAGGCCTGCATCGGAATGACATATCCCTCAAGATCGCTCTCGGCCACACCCTCGGCACGATAGGATTCGTCATTGATGAGACAGGAAAACGTCTGAAGGCAAATGTCTCCTGGTTGCACGCGATACAGCACGACCTCGCGCCCGTTCTCGCCGGTGAGCGAGACGCGCATCGTGCCCTTTCTCAGAACGACGAACCCGGGGCAGGCCTGCCCCGGAGTAAATATAGTGGCGCCCTTTGGGGCCACGAGTTGACGTGTGCGGTTGCTCATGAATGTCCAAGCTACAAAGGACACCGCTTCACATCAATCGTGTGCGGTACATTTCCCTTGCAATGAGGTCTGGTGCAATGTATCCCCCGCCGGTCGCTCAGGCGACGACCATTGTGGGAGGCGAGGCGGTCGCGACCGACCGAACCGGACCACATCAACCATATTCCGTGGAACGCGTTCCAGGGGAGTTGAGAAAGGAGGCCAGGAATGGCCAAGAAAGTTGCTGGCACCATGAAACTTCAGGTGCCTGCCGGACAAGCGAATCCCTCTCCGCCGGTTGGTCCGGCTTTGGGTCAGCGCGGCATCAATATCATGGAATTCTGCAAGGCGTTTAACGCCAAGACCCAGGACCTTGAACCGGGCGCTCCTTGCCCGACCATCATCACCTATTTCCAGGACAAGTCCTTTTCCATGGACATCAAGACGCCTCCGGCGTCCTACCTGTTGAAAAAGGCCGCCAAGCTGAAGTCGGGTGCCAACACGCCGTCGCGTGAAGTTGTCGGCACTGTCACGACCAAGCAGGTGCGCGAGATTGCCGAGGCCAAAATGAAGGACCTCAGCGCCAACGACGTGGAACAGGCGATGAAGATC
Organism: Silicimonas sp.; assembly: GCA_013002465.1. Lineage (GTDB taxonomy): Bacteria > Pseudomonadota > Alphaproteobacteria > Rhodobacterales > Rhodobacteraceae > JABDJO01. The sequence continues at coordinate 6,388 of JABDJO010000100.1, forward strand.
ATCCTTGGTTCCGCACGGTCGATGGGTATCGAGGTGAAGGGGTAAGTCATGGGAAAGCTAGGAAAACGCACAACCGCCGCCCGCGAAGCCTTCGCCGGCAAGGACAACGTGACGGTTGAAGAAGCCGTCGCTCTGGTCAAGGCGCATGCCACCGCCAAATTTGACGAAACCGTCGAAATCGCCATGAATCTTGGTGTCGACCCGCGCCACGCCGACCAGATGGTCCGCGGTTCTGTCACCCTGCCGAACGGCACAGGCAAGGACGTGCGTGTCGCGGTATTTGCCCGCGGTCCCAAGGCGGACGAGGCAAAAGAGGCCGGAGCCGACATCGTCGGTGCCGAGGATCTGATGGAAACCGTCCAGGGCGGCACCATCGAGTTTGACCGCTGCATTGCAACGCCCGACATGATGCCGATCGTTGGCCGTCTGGGTAAGGTGCTTGGCCCACGGAACCTGATGCCGAACCCCAAGATCGGGACCGTCACAATGGATGTGGCCGAAGCCGTGAAATCGGCAAAGGGTGGTCAGGTTCAGTTCAAGGCTGAAAAGGCGGGCGTTGTACATGCCGGTGTTGGCAAGGCATCGTTTGACGAAGCCAAGCTGGTTGAAAACGTACGTGCTTTCGTCGACGCCGTATCCAAAGCCAAACCGGCAGGCGCCAAGGGGTCTTACATGCACAAGGTCGTCATTAGTTCGACCATGGGGCCCAGTGTCTCGATCAGCGTGGACAGCGCCACCGGCAACTAAGCCAACCTTGATCTTGCAAAACGGGCGCAGCGCTAGTTGCTGCGCCTTTTCTTTTGCCGGTCCGCTGCGTATTTTCAGGCACGACAGGAGACTTGGCAGATGTTCTTTTCGTTCTGGGGATCATTAGTGATCGGCGGCATCGTCGCCTATCTGTCTGAAAAGTGGGATATGACCCACCACGGCGTTTTGCAGGCGATCATCATCGCGCTTGGCGGCGTGATCCTGTTCTTCATGGCGCGTGTGATGTTCGGGTTGTCCTTTGGCCCGCCGGGTGTGAACGCAATTGTCGGGGCAGCAGGCGCCCTGATCCTCATTCCTTCCGAAGCAATTGCACGCAAGCGCAGAAACCGGCGTTAGTCCTTTGGTGCCTTTTCCGGTTTGAAGGGTTCCATTCCCATCCGGGCCAATTCATCGGCGCGCTCGTTTTCGGGATGGCCCGCATGGCCCTTGACCCACTCCCAGGTTACGTCATGACGGTCCTGCGCCTGATCCAGCCGTCTCCAAAGATCGTCGTTCTTCACGGGTTTCTTGGCCGAGGTGCGCCAGCCGTTCCGCTTCCAGCCGTGGATCCACGATGTGACACCGTTTTTGACATAGGTCGAATCCGTAACGATGGTGATCTCTGACGGGCGTTCCAGCGCCTCAAGCGCGTTGATGGCCGCCAAAAGCTCCATCCGGTTGTTGGTTGTGTTGGCCTCACCACCCTGCAAGGCACGCTCTTTCAGGACCGTCTCTCCGTCCTTGGCCAGCAACAAGGCGCCCCAGCCGCCCGGACCGGGATTGCCCGAGCAGGCGCCGTCGGTAAAGGCGAAAAGCATGGTCATGCGGGGATGTCATCCAGCCCGACGTGCCCCGGAAGGGCCGCGATCCGGTCCAGCCAGCGGGCGATCGCCGGAAACCGGGCCATTTCAAATCCACCCCGTCTGCCCGCGCTGTGCGTATAGGCATAAAGCGAAATGTCGGCGATGGACGGCGTGTCAATGGCGATCCAGTCGTGGTTTGCCAGTCGATCTTCCATCCGTTGCAGAATGGCGTGGCCATTGTCCAGCAGTTCCGACAGCCGTTCGGGGGTCGCCAGATGAGCGCGACTGGCATAGGTCAACAAGGCCGCGCGCACAGCGATCACGCCCTCATGCTGGTTTTGCTCCCAAAACATCCAAGCCAGAACCTTGGCGCGTTGCACCGGATCATCCGGCAACCAATTGGTACCCTCAGCCAGGTAAAACAGAATGGCGTTCGATTCAGGAATTCCGGTGCCGTCAGCAAGCTTCAGCACTGGCAACTTTCCAAGCGGCAACTCGCTGTCCCGATGGGCCTTTGCAAGTGCAGGAGTTTCGTATTCCAACCCGACATGGGTGTAATCGATCCCCAAAAGTGACAGCAAAAGCCGCGCCTTATAGCTGTTGCCGGAAGACGGCATGGAATAGAGCGTAAGTTCAGTCATGCAACTTTGCCTTCAAGATGATGAAAGGTGCCTCGACGCCGTCAAGCCCGGCTTCGGACCCGGTGTGGCGAGATTCCACTTGAAACCCCGCGGATTCCAAAAGACCGGTGATCTCGTCATCGGTGTAATAGGCGTAAAAACGACCAAGTTCGTCGCGGGTTTCTCCTGTTCCGGTCTTAAGCCCGACGTGAAAAAGTCCGCCTGGTTTCAGAGCGGTCGCGATGCGCGCCAGATGCCCCGGCATGTCGGATTTCGGCGCATGCAGCAGCGAAAAGTTTGCATAGATGCCATCGTAGCGATCCACGGCATCAAGGGCGAAAAAGTCGGCGACCCGCACTTTTAGATCAAATCGGTCACGCGCGATCGCGGCCATTTCCGGCGATGCATCGCTGGCATCGACCAGAAGTCCCGCATCCCGCATGGCCGCCGCGGCACGCCCTGGCCCACACCCCAGATCCAGCACGCGCGCGCCAGTGGGCAGCGCAGCGATGTACGCTTCAAGGTGACGGTCCGGCGATGGTTTCTCAAATGCATCTGCATAGTCGCCGGCCCGCCTGGCATAGACGTCCAACGTTTCACGATCCGACATCAGGCGTGCTCTCGCAGCACGCGCGGTACTTTGAACGAGACGGTCTCAATGGCCGTCTCAACCGTTTCGACAGTCAGGTCATATCGCTCCCGGAAGGACTCGATGACTTCGCTCACCAGCAACTCGGGCGCACTTGCCCCAGCGGTCAAACCAACGGCCTTGACGCCGTCCAGCGCACGCCAGTCGATGTCGCCGGCCCTTTGGACCAATTGGGCATAGCTGCACCCTTCGGCACGGCCGACTTCGACCAGACGTTGCGAGTTCGATGAATTCGGCGCTCCGATCACCAAAAGTGCGTCGATCCTGGGCGCGATCTGCTTCACCGCTTCCTGGCGGTTGGTGGTGGCGTAGCAAATGTCTTCCTTGTGAGGTCCCACGATAGAGGGAAACCGCGCCTGCAGCGCGGCGACTACGTCCGCGGTGTCGTCCACCGACAAAGTGGTTTGCGTGATGAACGCGAGCTTTTCGGGATCGCGTGGCGTGATCCTGACCACGTCCTCGGGCGTTTCGACAAGAATAACCTCGCCTTCGGGCAACTGGCCCATTGTACCCAAAGTCTCGGGGTGCCCTTCGTGGCCGATCATCACCATCTGAAGACCGTTTTTGTGATGCCGCTCGGCCTCGATATGGACCTTCGACACCAGCGGGCAGGTGGCATCCACATAAACCATGTTGCGACGCTCGGCCTCGGCGGGGATCGCCTTGGGCACACCGTGGGCCGAAAAGATCACCGGCCGGTCCGGCGGGCATTCATCCAGATCTTCGACAAAGACCGCGCCCTTTTCGCGCAACCCGTCAACGACGAACTTGTTGTGAACGATCTCGTGGCGCACATAGATCGGAGCGCCCCATTTTTCTAGGGCGATCTCGACAATCTTGATGGCCCGGTCAACGCCGGCGCAAAAGCCGCGGGGCGCGGCAAGGTACAAGGTAAGCACAGGTCGTGACATCGCGTTCTCCGAAGACCAGAGGTAATCCGCGAAGTCAGGACCGTCCAGCCCCACTGCGTCAATTTCGGTGAACTCGGGCTTCGCCGATGGTGATGGATAGGTCGTGGTCAGGTTGCCCTATACCCCGTCCATGTCCTCACGCGGTTCCCGTGGAGGTCGGCCGATCACGTCCTTCAGTTCTTCAAGTTCGATGAAGTTGTCGGCCTGTCGACGCAGTTCGTCAGCGATCATTGGCGGCTGTGACCGGATGGTCGACACCACGGAAACCCGCACGCCATTTCGCTGCAAACTGGCAACCAAGGGCCGAAAATCCCCGTCGCCCGAGAAAAGCACGATGTGGTCGACATGAGGTGCCAGTTCCATGGCATCGACCGTCAACTCGATGTCCATGTTACCTTTCACCTTGCGGCGACCCTGGCTGTCGGTGAATTCCTTTGCGGCCTTGGTGACCATGGTGAATCCGTTGTAATGCAACCAATCCACCAATGGCCGGATCGGCGAATACTCGTCGTTTTCCAAAAGGGCGGTGTAATAAAATGCCCTCAACAACTTGCCACGCCGCATGAACTCCTGCCGCAGCAATTTATAGTCGATATCGAATCCCAGAGTTTTGCCGGCCGCATACAAGTTCGAGCCGTCGATGAACAGCGCAAGCCGTTCGTCCTTATAGAACATTAACTGTCCTTCCTTGATTTTTTGCCGAACCGATCCGTGAGAAGATGCATGCCGGTCAGACCGTTGGGAAACCTATTTAAATAATTTACATATGCAACTATCCTTTTGGACTGTTCCGTTGGGTAATTTCACCTGATTTGGCTGAAAAACGGGTAAAGGCCTTCGAAACGCGAGATTTTGCACCGAATAGGCCGCTCTGCCTGCAAAATCCCCTTGTCTTTCAGAGATCAAAGCAATACCTAAGCGCCTTGATCCCACTTCTGACGGAGACCTCGAAATGGCCCGCGTGACGGTTGAAGACTGCGTTGACAAAGTACCGAACCGGTTCGAACTTGTAATGCTTGCCTCGCACAGGGCGCGCGAGATTTCGACAGGTGCGCCGCTGACCGTTGACCGCGACAACGACAAGAACCCCGTTGTTTCGCTGCGCGAAATCGCGGATGAAGCTCAGTCTGCAGAAGAGCTGCGCGAGCGGATGATCGAAGCGAACCAGACCCAGATCGAAGTGGACGAACCTGAAGAAGACGCCATGGCACTTCTGATGGGCGCCGAAAGCGACAAGCCCGCCGAAGACGACATGAGCGAAGAGAAATTGCTGCGCGCCTTGATGGAAGCCCAAGGGCAGCCGTAAGCGCGCCGCTCCGTTTCGGAGAAGGACGGCATGATCACCGTTGATGACCTGATCGCGCTGGTCCAGAACTATAACCCGAAGGCAAATGTCGATCTGATCACCCGGGCCTATGATTATGGCCAACGGATGCATGACGGTCAGGTGCGCCATTCCGGTGAGCCCTATTTTTCACACCCGATCGACGTTGCCGCCATCCTGACAGAACAGCAGTTGGACGACGCCACCATCGTCACTGCCTTGTTGCACGACACCATCGAAGACACTCGATCGACTTATGCCGACATCGAAAAAGAGTTTGGCACCGAAATCGCAGAACTTGTGGACGGGGTCACAAAGCTGACCAACCTGCAGTTATCTTCGACCGAAACCAAGCAGGCCGAAAATTTCCGCAAGCTGTTCATGGCCATGTCAAAGGACTTGCGGGTCATTCTGGTGAAACTGTCGGACCGTCTTCACAACATGCGCACCATTCGTGCCATGAAGCCTGAAAAGCAGCAGCAGAAGGCGCGCGAAACCATGGATATCTATGCGCCCCTCGCCGGGCGGATGGGCATGCAGTGGATGCGCGAAGAACTCGAAGATCTGGCTTTCAAGGTTTTGAACACCGAAGGCCGCAATTCAATCATCCGGCGGTTCATAACCTTGCAGCGCGAAACCGGCGATGTGATCAAGAAAATCACCAGCGATATCGAGGCCGAGTTGAACAAGGCCGGAATCGAAGCCGAGGTGATTGGTCGCGCAAAGAAACCGCATTCGATGTGGCGCAAGATGGAAGCCAAGAAGATCGGGTTTTCCCGGCTGTCCGACATTTATGGGTTCCGTATCATCGTTCAGACCGAAGAGGACTGCTACGCCGCTCTTGGTGCCGTCCATCGCCGCTGGCGTGCGGTGCCGGGGCGGTTCAAGGACTATATCTCGCAGCCAAAGACCAACGGATATCGCTCGATCCACACGACCGTGTCGGGCCGTGACGGCAAGCGGGTGGAAATCCAGATCCGCACACAGGAAATGCATGAAGTTGCTGAATCTGGCGTTGCCGCCCATTGGGCCTATCGCGATGGCGTCAGGGCGGAAAACCCCTTTGCGGTGGACCCCGCCAAGTGGATCGCCAGCCTCTCGGAACGATTTGAATCCGCCGACGATCACGACGAGTTCCTGGAACACGTCAAGATGGAGATGTACGCGGACCAGGTGTTTTGCTTCACGCCAAAAGGTGACGTTGTAAAACTGCCGCGCGGCGCCACGCCATTGGATTTTGCCTATGCCATCCATACTCGGATCGGCGACAGCTGCGTTGGCGCCAAGGTCGATGGCATCCGCGTTCCGCTTTGGACTCGTCTCAGGAACGGCCAATCGGTCGACATCATGACGGCCGAGGGTCAGAAACCCCAAAGCACCTGGATCGACATCGTTGCCACGGGCCGTGCCAAGGCGGCAATCCGGCGATCATTGCGTGAAGAAGATCGCGAACGGTTCATCAAGCTTGGCCGCGAACTGGCGCGGGTGGCCTTCGACCACGTCAGGAAACGTCCAACCGAAAAGGCGCTGAGGACCGCAGCCGAACAATTGGGCATCGGCGACACCCGTGATCTTCTGGCCCTGATCGGGTCCGCCGAAGTGACCGCGCGCGAGGTGATCCAGACGCTTTATCCGGACCTTGCCGAGAAGTCCGGCGACGAGATCGACGCGGCCCGCGCAGTTGTCGGGCTGAAACCCAGCCAGACCTTTCGCCGCGCCGCTTGCTGTCAGCCGGTTCCCGGCGAAAGGATCGTCGGGATCAGCTATCGTGGCAAAGGGGTCATGATCCATGCCATCGATTGCGACGCCCTGGCCGAGCTTGAGGACAAATCCGACCGCTGGGTTGATCTACATTGGCACGAAGGCCGCCATCCCGCCGTCCATAATGTGAGTCTTGAGCTGACGATTGCCAATGACAGCGGCGTGCTTGGTCGGATATGCACCTTGATAGGTGAGCAGGGGGCAAATATATCGGATCTGGTCTTCATAGACAGAAAACCGGACTTTTACCGTCTTATTGTTGACGTAGAACTCCGCGATATTGGACATCTGCATGCGGTGATGGTTGCAATGGAGGCGGACAGCGATGTCGCTTCGGTTCAGCGGCACCGCGATCTGGAGCGCAAGCCCTAAGGGGATTAGTCGGTGGTCTTCAAGCGGCGCAAGCCAAGGACCTATGTTGAGGTCGTCAGCGAAAGTTTCTATCCGCGAGGCGGGTGGCAACGAGCTGTACGGTATATCATGCACCGACTGCGCCGACTGCCGGATCCCGCCCACAAGATCAGCCGCGGCATTGCCGCCGGCGTCTTCACATCATTCACGCCGCTTTTTGGGATGCACTTTCTAATCGCTGCCGCCCTGGCCGTGGCCATGCGCGGGAACATCTTGGCGTCCCTGTTGGCGACCTTCGTCGGCAACCCGCTGACCTTCCCGCTGATCGCCGCTGTTTCAATGGAGCTTGGGTCCTGGATGCTTGGTCATCATGGATTGCCGCTTCCGCTGGTACTTAGTTCCTTTTCGGACGCATCACTCGATCTTTGGCGAAATTTTGTTGCCATCTTCACCGCCGAGCAAACCAACTGGCACGGCCTTGGTGTCTTTTGGCGCCGTGTCTTCCTGCCCTATCTGGTCGGTGGCCTTGTGCCCGGTGTCGTCTGCGGTGTTGCGTCCTATTACCTTGCCAACCCGCTGATCGCCGCATACCAAAAGGCCCGCGTTGCACGTTTGAAAAAGCGCTTCGCCAAAAAGCGCGAGCGCGTCATTTCGCGCAGGCTAAGCTCTCCGGCCGAGTAAACCTTGCCCTTTACGCATTCTCGTGAGACGTGATCGCATGGCCAAGGCGACAACCTCCAAAAAGACGGCAAGCAGCAGGAAAAAGCGCAAACCTGCAGCAAAGAAAGCCCGTTTCCGGCCCGGCGCTTGGGTGCTGCGCGGGCTCATTTCACTGGGCCTTGCCATTTTCGTTCTTGTCGCCGCCTATCGGGTCGTTCCACCGCCGTTCACACCCTATATTTTGTCAGAAGGCGCGCGTCTTGGCGGTATCCAGCGCACTTGGGTGCCGATAGACCGAATTGCACCGGTTGTTGCGCGATCTGTTGTTGCCGCCGAGGATGCCAATTTCTGCCTGCATTGGGGGTTTGACATGCGCCAGTTGCGCGCGGCCATCGCCGAAGGCGGCGACCGAGGGGCATCGACCCTTACCCAGCAAACCGTGAAAAACCTCTGGCTCTGGCAGGGCCGAAGTTGGCTCAGAAAAGCGCTCGAAGGTCTGATGACCCCGGTGGTCGAGGCGCTTTGGACCAAGCGGCGCATTGTCGAGATGTACTTGAACGTCGCCGAGTTCGACACCGGCGTTTTCGGGATCGAGGCGGCGGCGCAACACCATTTTGGCATCAGTGCGAAAGACTTGAACGCCAGCCAAGCCGCGCTTCTGGCCGCGGTCCTGCCGAACCCGAAAGAACGCCAGGCGGTGAACCCCTCCAGCGCGACAAAAAGGCGGGCGGCGTCCATTCGCGACGGCGCGGCCACGATCAAAAGGGATGGGCGCGCCGCATGTCTGGAGTGAGGAATTCGTTGCTTGCTTGAAAAGCCGCACGCGAAGGGCCATTGATAATTCATGATCCGATTGTACCATGCTCCCTTGTCTCCGTTTTGCCGCAAGGTACGGCTGTCGCTGGCCGAAAAGAAGCTAGAGGTCGAACTGGTCGAAGAACGCTATTGGGAACGCGATCCCGAATTCATCCGACGCAATCCCGCTGGCAAGGTGCCGGTTCTTAAGATCGACGGCCTGACGCTTTCGGAAAGCACGCCAAGTTGTGAATACATCGAAGAGTGTTATCCAGACCCTCCGCTGCTGCCCAAGGATCCCGCTGCGCGACACGAGGTTCGCCGGCTGGTCGCTTGGTTCGACGACAAGTTTCATAACGAGGTGACTTCCAAGCTGCTCTATGAACGGGTGAACAAAAAGATCACCAAGGAAGGCTATCCCGACAGCACCAACGTCAAGGCCGGGGCCAAGGCGATCAAGTTTCATCTGGAGTATATCGGCTGGCTTTTGGACGAGCGCCGTTGGCTTGCCGGTCCCGAACTGTCGCTGGCCGATTTTGCCGCTGCCGCGCATCTTTCGTCGCTTGACTATATTTCGGACGTCGATTGGAACCTGAACACCACCGTGCGCGACTGGTACGCCAAGATCAAATCACGCCCGGCCTTCCGCAGTTTGCTTGCAGATGCCGTACCCGGGTTTCCGCCGCCGCCCCATTACGCCGATCTGGATTTCTGACCGACGCCGATGTCGGATGACCTGAAAGCCAGCCTTGTCGAAACCGCGTTGCGCGAAGGATTTGCGGCCGCGAAGATCTGCCGCCCCGACGCCGTGCCCGACTTGCCGGGTCGCCTTGCCGCCTTCCTGGACGACGGTCGCCACGGTCAGATGGAGTGGATGGAGCGCCGGGTTGAATGGCGTGCCAATCCGCAAGCGCTCTGGCCCGAAGCCCGGTCTATCGTGATGCTGGCCGAACCCTACACACCTGCCCACGACCCCCTCGATGACCTTGCCCATCGCGAACGCGGCGTGATCTCGGTCTATGCCCGAGGCAAGGACTACCACGATATCGTCAAGAAACGCCTGAAACGCGTCGCCCGGTGGCTGGTTGCGGAAGCGGATTGCGAGGTGAAAGTCTTTGTCGATACTGCACCCGTTGCGGAAAAGGCGCTTGGGCAGGCGGCAGGCCTTGGTTGGCAGGGCAAGCACACCAATCTTCTGTCCCGCGATCTTGGCAACTGGTTCTTTCTGGGCGCCATCTTCACCACCGCCGATCTCGCCGCCGATCAGGCCGAGGTCGATCACTGCGGCACCTGCCGCCGATGCCTGGATATCTGCCCGACCGACGCTTTTCCTGCACCGTTCCAACTGGATGCGAGGCGCTGCATTTCTTACCTGACCATCGAACATGCAGGACCGGTTGACGAAGAGCTTCGTCCGAAACTTGGCAATCGCATCTATGGATGCGACGATTGCCTTGCGGTCTGCCCCTGGAACAAGTTCGCCGAAACCGCCCGTGATGCCCGCTATGGGGCGAAGGGTGATCTGGATGCACCGCCTCTCGCGGAACTGGCTCGGCTTGACGACAAAGCGTTCCGGCAAAAATTCGCAGGCTCGCCGATCAAGCGCAGCGGGCGCAACCGTTTTGTGCGCAACGTCCTCTATGCCATTGGAAATTCCGGCGATCAGGCCCTCAAATCCACTGCCGCAGAGATGACCGAAGATCCCGATACCGCGGTTGCCGATGCCGCCAGATGGGCGGTGATGCGCCTGTCTGCTGCAAGCGACCAGGATTAGTGCTATAATGTATGTGCCTCACCAAGGAGGACACGAGCAATGAGCAAACACATCATCGACGGGCCCCGCACCCGCGTGGAGAGTGAACGGCTAGAGCATTACACCCGTATTGACCGGCAAACCTCTGGCAAGCCAAGCCTGCAATCCGCCAAGCTGACCCGCGAAACGCGGTCCCGCGATCCCGGAGAAAAGCTTCGCCGGTACACCAAGCTGGATCGCCAAAACTAAGGCGACTGGGCAAGCGCGGAACCGGCTGCTAAGCCCGGGGCATGAGCCTTGCCCCGGAAAACACGTTTCGTGCCATTGGGCTGAAACTGATTGCCGTCCTTTTGTTCGTTGTCATGGCCGCTTTCATCAAGGCAGCATCAAGCGAAGTGCCGCCGGGCGAAGCAGTGTTCTTTCGCTCGTTCTTCGCGGTACCGGTGATCGTATTGTGGTTGTTTTCGCAAGGCGAACTGCGCACCGGGCTCAGCGTTGCCTCACCCGGGGCGCATCTGTTCCGAGGCTTTGTCGGAGTCACCGCCATGGGCCTTTCATTCACCGGGCTGGCGATCCTGCCGCTCTATGAAGTGAAGGCTATCCAATACGCCGTTCCGCTGTTCGTTGTCGTCCTTGCCGCCTTGTACCTGGGTGAAACGGTCCGCAAGGTGCGCCTCACAGCAGTCGGCCTTGGGCTGATCGGTGTGCTGATCATCCTCTGGCCTCGAATGACGGCCTTCAGCGATGCCACGGCCGACAATCGCCTTGCGCTTGGCGCGCTCTTGGTTTTGGTCAGTTCGCTTTGCGCAGCCTTCACGCAAGTCTATGTGCGCAAGATGGTTGAAACCGAAAACGCCGCCGCCATTGTCTTCTGGTTCTCGATCATCGCGTCCTGCCTTGCGCTAGTGACCCTGCCGTTTGGCTGGACCGTTCCCTCGGCCAAAGCCACCGCATTCCTGGTCGGCGCCGGGTTCATCGGCGGCACGGCGCAGATCCTTGTGACCAACGCGTATCGCTATGGCGATGCCAGCGTCATTGCACCCTTCGACTATGCCTCGATGCTGTTCGCCATCGGAATTGGCTATTTCGTGTTTTCCGAAGTGCCGACTCTGCAGATGTTGGCAGGTGCCGCCGTGGTTATTGCCGCCGGCGTCCTGATCATCTTCCGCGAACACCAGCTTAGACTGCAGCGGGGCAAAGCCCGCCGCCATGTGTCGAAGTACGGCTAGGGTTACGAGCGCACCAGCTTTTCGTATCCTTCGGCCACATCGCGCGTCAAAGCGCCGACTTCAAAGTTGTAGTCGCCGATCTGGCCCACCGGAGTCACTTCGGCGGCGGTACCGGTCAGCCAGCATTGCTCAAAGCCTTCCAGTTCCTCGGGCATGATGTGGCGTTCGTGAACCTTGATCTGCCGGTCCTCCAGCATGCCGACGACCGTTTGCCGGGTGATGCCGTTCAAAAAACAATCGGGCTTGGGTGTATGAACCTCGCCGTCCTTGACGAAGAATATGTTCGCGCCGGTCGCCTCGGCCACATAGCCGCGATAGTCGAACATCATCGCATCAGAACAGCCCTTGGCCTCGGCGGCGTGCTTTGAAAGCGTGCAGATCATGTACAGACCGGCAGCCTTGGCGTGGCTTGGGATGGTCTCGGGCGAGGGACGTTTCCACTTGGCAATGTCCAGTTTGGCGCCTTTGAACTTTGCATCGCCATAGTAACTGCCCCATTCCCAGGCAGCAATTGCCATCCGAACCGGGTTGCGGGCCGAGGCGACACCCATGTCCTCGCCCGCGCCGCGCCAGGCAACAGCCCGGATATAGGCATCCGAAAGACCGCTGGTTTTCAGGACTTGCGCTTTGGCCGCCTCGATCTCGTCGACCGAATAGGGAATTTCGAAATCCAGTTGATCAGCCGAGAAATGCAGCCGTTCGGAATGGCGGCGGCTTTCGAATATCTTGCCGTTATAGGCCCGCTCGCCCTCGAACACGGACGAGGCATAGTGCAAAGCGTGGGTCAGAATGTGCACATTCGCATCGCGCCACGGCTTCAGTTCGCCATCCATCCAGATCATTCCATCGCGATCATCATAGCCCGCCATGAGAGGCCTCCATTTGCAAAAGTTGCGCGAATAAGTCCGCTTCGGACATTTAATTGCGGAAAATTCGGGAATCGCTACCAGTAGAGGCTTGGAATGTCAACAAGGCTGACATAAAATCGGGCTGAGGTACATGAGGGCGCTATGGCGGAAAATGGCAGGACATCAGGGAATGAAACACTTTTGTTTCTGACCGACGATCAGTTGCGCAAGGGGATAGAAGCGATGTTTTTTGCTTATCGCGGATTTACCGCCGATCCCGATCGTATCTTGTCCGACAAGGGCTATGGGCGGGCCCATCACCGCGCCATTCATTTCATCAACCGAACGCCAGGCACCACAGTGAATAACCTCTTGTCGATCCTGGGCGTGACAAAGCAATCGCTGAACCGGGTGCTTAGGACCCTGATCGAAGACGGGCTGGTGAAAAGTGAAGTCGGGACGCGTGACAAGCGGGAAAGACACTTGTATCTGACAGCAACGGGCAGCGAACTTGAGCAGGAATTGTCCAATGCTCAGCGCGACCGGATGCGCGCCGCCTTCCGGCAAACCGGCCCCGAAGCAGTGGCAGGGTTCCGGCAGGTTCTAGAGGCGATGATGGACAGCGACATGCGGCGCCATTTCGCGCGGCTGAAAGAGACAGGCGTTTGATGGAACCCGATGTACATCTTCTGATCGTTGATGACGACGAACGCATTCGCGGGCTGTTGCAGAAATTCTTGATGCGTCATGGATTTCTTGTGTCCTCGGCGCGGGATGCCGCTCATGCGGACCGGATCTTAAGCGGACTGGATTTTGACCTGATCGTTCTGGATGTGATGATGCCGGGTGAAGACGGTGTGAGCTTTTGCAAAAGACTTAGAGCCGAACGCGAGGTGCCGATCCTGTTGCTGACGGCCAAGAACGAAACCGCCGACCGGATCGCAGGGCTGGAAGCGGGGGCAGACGATTATTTGTCGAAGCCGTTTGAGCCCAAGGAACTGCTTCTTCGGATCAACTCGATTTTGCGCCGGGTGCCACCTGCCGAACCTGCCGATGTTGCCCCGAAGGTGCTGATGCTGGGCACGTTCCGTTATGACGTTGAAAAAGGGACCATGTGGGAAGGTGAAACACCGGTACGGTTGACTGCGACCGAGTCCCAGTTGATGCGGATATTTTCAGCTTGCCCTGGCGAACCCCTGAGCCGCTCCAAACTGGTCGAGGACCTGGGTCGCGATGGCGGTCAGGCCCAGGAACGGGCTGTGGATGTTCAAATCACCCGGCTAAGGCGCAAGATCGAGGCGGACCCGCGCCAGCCGCGCTATCTTCAGACAGTACGCGGGGCGGGTTACATGCTGGCGCCCGACTAAGGTTTTGCGCCCGGCCTGACCGTCCCGGATCACCCAAGACACTCCGAAGGAAGAAGTTGCCATTGCCTCTTTGGGTCGGATTTGCGACCTCTAGAGCATGACCCGGATATATTGGCACGACGCCGCCCTTCACCATATCACTCCGCCTGGCCACCCTGAACGTGTGGCGCGCGCCGAGGCCGTCAAAGCGCGACTAGGCAAGATCGAAGGGCTGGACTGGCACGAGGCTCCCATTGCCGACCGCGGCGAGGTGTTGCGCTGTCACCCCGAGCATTATGTTACCCGGATTGAAGCTGCGGTTCCCGCCAGTGATTATGTTTCGCTGGATGCCGACACCCACATGTCGCCGGGTTCGCTTGAGGCCGCCATGCGCGCGGTTGGCGGCTGCGGTTCTGCGGTGGACGCGGTACTGGCGGGCGACGCGAAAACGGCCTTTGTCGCCATGCGCCCGCCCGGCCACCACGCGGAAACCGAAACTGCCATGGGGTTCTGCCTGTTCGGAACCGCTGCCATTGCCGCCAAACGCGCTCTGGATGAACACGGGCTGACACGGGTTGCGGTGCTGGATTTCGACGTACACCACGGCAACGGCACCCAGGACCTTCTTTGGTCCGAAGAGCGCACACTGTTTTGTTCGTCGCACCAGATGCCGCTTTATCCAGGCAGCGGTGCGACCCATGAAACGGGTGCTTTCGACAACGTTCTGAACGCGCCCCTGGCGCCGATGACAGGTGGAAAGGAGATGCGGCGCGCCTGGGGCGACATCATCCTGCCCGCCGTTGACGATTTTGCGCCCGAGTTGATCATCGTGTCCGCCGGGTTCGACGCACATGCCGCCGATCCATTGGCCAATTTGAACTGGTTGGAAGACGATTTCGCCTGGGTCACACGCGCCATTTCCGAGGTCGCGAATGCCCATTGCGGTGGCCGCGTGGTCTCGACTTTGGAGGGCGGATATGATCTGGACGCGCTGGCTGCCAGCGTGGCGGCCCATGTGGACGTTCTGAAGGAGCAGGGATGATGAGCGAAACAGCCATCAGCAAGATGAGCTTTGAACAGGCGATGTCCGAGCTTGAGACCGTGGTCAGCCAATTGGAATCCGGCGACGTGCCCCTGGAAGATTCGATCAAGCTTTATGAAAAGGGCGCGGCTCTGAAAGAGCACTGCCAGAAAAAGCTGGCCGAGGCGGAGGAAAAGGTCGCCAAGATCACGCTGGACGGAGACGGCAAGCCGCAAGGGACCGAGCCGGTCGACATCGAGTGAGCTTTGAAGAGGACCTGAACGCTCGGGCGGCGTCGATCAACGCCGGAATTGCGCGCGCGCTGGATGACCTTCCAGAAAGCCGGGTGCGCAATGGCATGGCGCATGCCTTATCGGGTGGCAAACGGTTGCGCGGGTTCCTGGTGCTGGAAAGTGCCGCGCTGCATGAAATAAGCGCCAAGGATGCAATCTGGGCAGCCGCCGCCATCGAGGCCATGCATGCCTATTCCCTGGTGCATGACGATCTGCCCTGCATGGACGACGACGACCTCAGGCGTGGCCAGCCCACGGTTCACCGCAAATGGGACGAAGCGACGGCGGTTCTGGTTGGCGATGCCCTGCAGGGCTGGGCCTTCGAACTGATTGGTTCGGCGGGTTTACAGCCTGACCGTTTGATCCGGCTTTCAGTGACTTTGGCGCGAGCGGCGGGGGCTTCGGGCATGGTGCTGGGGCAGGCACAGGACATCGCCGCCGAAACGTCCCACACCACGCTTGACCTTGATGACATAACCCGGTTGCAGGCGAACAAGACGGGGGCGCTCATTGAATGGGCGGCATGTGCCGGACCCAGAATGGCGGGTGCCGAGAGAGGCCCCCTTGAGTCCTATGCCAAAGCGCTTGGTCTGGCGTTTCAGATCGCCGACGATATCCTTGACGTCGAAGGTGACGAAACAAAGACCGGCAAGCGCGTCAACAAGGATCAAGAGGCGGGAAAAGCAACTTTTGTCTCGCTTTTGGGGCTTGATGGTGCCAAAACCCGGGCGCGCGAATTGGTCGCACAGGCGATTGACGCACTCTGCATATATGATGCACGAGCAGACACCCTGAGACACGCTGCTCGTTTTGTAGTTTCGCGCGAGTTTTGAAGACGAAGGCGCCCATGATGTCTGACAGCCCTGCAACTCCCGTTCTTGACCGTGTGTCGGTACCCGCCGATATGAAGCGGTTGTCGGATGGCGAGTTGCATCAGCTTGCGGCCGAATTGCGCGCAGAAACGATCTCGGCAGTTTCCGAAACCGGCGGGCATCTGGGGGCCGGGCTGGGCGTCATCGAACTGACCGTGGCGCTGCACGCGGTGTTCGACACTCCGAAAGACAAGCTGATCTGGGACGTTTCGCACCAGTGCTATCCCCACAAGATCCTGACCGGGCGGCGTGATCGCATCCGCACGCTTCGTCAAAAAGATGGCCTCAGCGGTTTCACCAAACGGTCCGAAAGCCCCTATGACCCGTTTGGTGCGGCCCACAGTTCCACGTCAATCTCGGCGGCGCTTGGTTTTTCCGTCGCCCGAGATCTGGGCGGAACCTGTGAGGCGGGTCTTGGCGATGCCATCGCGGTCATTGGCGACGGCGCGATCTCGGCCGGCATGGCCTACGAGGCGTTGAACAACGCGGGCCACCTGAAGAAACGTCTGATCGTGATCCTGAACGACAACGAAATGTCCATCGCGCCGCCCGTTGGTGCCATGTCGTCGTACCTTTCGCGGCTTTATGCTGGCGATCCTTTTCAGGAACTGAAATCGGCTGCCAAGGGTGCGGTCAGTCTTTTGCCCGAACCTTTCCGCGAAGGCGCAAAGCGCGCCAAGGACATTCTGAAGCACACGGTCGTTGGCGGGACCCTGTTCGAGGAACTGGGGTTCTCCTACCTTGGCCCCATCGACGGCCATGACCTCGATCAACTTTTGCCGGTTCTGCGCACCGTGAACGAACGGGCGACCGGGCCGATCCTGATCCACGTGATCACCAAAAAGGGGAAGGGTTACGCCCCGGCAGAGGAAGCCCGCGACAAGGGTCACGGGGTGGCCAAGTTCGACGTGGTGACCGGCGAGCAAAAGAAATCCCCCTCGAACGCCCCCACCTATACCAAGGTCTTTGCCCGCGCCCTGAACGACGAAGCGACCCGGGACGGCCGGATCGTTGCGGTGACCGCAGCGATGCCCGACGGCACCGGGCTTGATCTTTTTGCCGAACGGTTCCCCTCGCGGAGTTTTGACGTGGGCATCGCCGAACAGCACGGAGTGACGTTTTGCGCCGGGCTGGCGGCGGGCGGCATGAAGCCCTTCTGCGCGATCTATTCGACCTTCCTGCAGCGCGGCTATGACCAGGTGGTCCATGACGTGGCGCTGCAACGTCTGCCGGTCCGCTTTGCCATTGATCGTGCGGGACTTGTGGGGGCCGATGGCGCGACCCATGCCGGAGCCTTCGACATTGGCTATATGGCCAGCCTGCCGGGCATGGTCGTGATGGCGGCGGCGGATGAAGCCGAACTAGTCCACATGGTGGCCACCGCCGCGGCCCATGACGACGGGCCGATCGCTTTTCGCTATCCCCGCGGCGAAGGGGTCGGCGTCGACATGCCGGAAACCGGGGACGTGCTGGAAATCGGCAAGGGTCGGCTGATGCGCGAGGGTAAGGGCGTGGCGCTGTTGTCATTTGGCACGCGGCTGTCCGAGGTTGAAAAAGCGGCCGATGCACTTGGCGCCCGTGGCATTTCCCCGACCATCGCCGACGCCCGATTCGCCAAACCCCTGGATCGCGATATGATCCTGAAGCTGGCCCAAGACCACGACGCGCTGATCACCATTGAAGAAGGCGCAATCGGGGGGTTCGGCAGCCATGTTGCGCAGCTTTTGGCAGACGAAGGCGTGTTCGATCATGGCCTCAAGTTTCGCTCGATGGTGCTGCCCGATATCTTCATCGACCAGGCCAGCCCACGCGATATGTACGACATCGCCGCCATGAACGCCGAACATATCGAAACCAAGGTGCTTGAGGTCCTGGGCGTGACCGCGCTTTCGAAACAGGCGTGATCTTTAGGCGACTGCGGCGTTTACCAATCAGCCGGTTTCCTCTGTCAGCAGGGCCTGCAAACCGTCGCGATAGGTAGGATAAGCCAAAGCGACACCCAGTTCGCCCTTGATCCGGTCATTGTGGACCCGCTTGGATTCCGCATAGAAACTGCGCGCCATCGGCGTCATCTCGGCGTCTTCAAACGCGATGGCCTCTGGAACGGGCAGGCCTAGAAGTTCAGCGGCGTGGGCAATGACATCCTCTGGCGGGGCCGGGTCGTCGTCGCAGACGTTGTAGATCGCGCCGGGATTGGGGCGCTGAATCGAAGCAACAAGGACGCGCGCAATATCCTCCACGTGGATCCGGCTAAAAACCTGGCCTTTTTTGATGATCCGCCGCGCCGTTCCATTCCGGACCTTGGCGAAGGGTCCGCGTCCGGGACCATAGATCCCCGCCAGCCGGAAAATATGCAAAGGCAAGTTCAGCGCCAGCCACCCCGCCTCGGCTTTCACCCGTGCCTGCCCGCGCGCCGTGGCCGGGTTCAGGGGCGCGCTTTCATCCACCCAACCGCCGCCATGATCGCCGTATACGCCTGTTGTCGACAGATAACCGACCCACTCCAGATGCCGCGCCTGTCTCAAGGTGCCTCCGGCTTCGGCCAAAACAGGGTCTCCGTCTGTTCCGGGCGCAACCGATGTCAGGACATGTGTCGCCTCGCCGATCGGAAGCGAGTTTCCGGGCCAGATCAGCGGTTCCACCCCCTGATCCTTCAGGGTGGCGGTTTTTTCCTTGCTTCGGGTGGTTCCGATCACTCGCCAAC